>JABIAL010000019.1 GCA_018653315.1 bacterium | reverse complement strand
TAATTGATTCTTTTTTGATAATTTATTAGGCTCTTCAGACCTTTCAAAATCGCTTTTCATAATGACTTGTGATTAATAGTAAGGTATTTACACTTTGGCTGAAACTAGGTAAAATGTCAACAGGTGCACAAATACGGTGTTATATGCAATAATAAAAGGTCGATTTGTATTTTTTAGATAACTTTGGCAATTTATATTTTTAGACAAACAA
Source organism: bacterium (assembly GCA_018653315.1). Taxonomy (GTDB): domain Bacteria; phylum Patescibacteriota; class Patescibacteriia; order UBA1558; family GWA2-36-10; genus JABIAL01. The sequence goes on along the minus strand of JABIAL010000019.1, from coordinate 2,268 downwards.
TATACTTTGTACTATAATTTAATTAAATATTATTAATTACTTAATGAAAAAATTATGAAAGAAAAATTTGACCAAGCTTCATTTGAAGCTATGGAAGATCGACACAAAGAAGAAAAAGAATCCTTTATTGACTCTGCACATGGAGAAGCAATAACAATGAACAAACTTATTGATACTGCAAATGAATTAGGTTTATCAGGAGAAGTAAAAGAAGCTTTTGTTCATGACAAGATAAGGTATGATGATAAAAATAATTATATTAGACCCATGCAAGGAGTAACTGAAAATCAAATTATAGAGTTTATTAAACAAATTCCCTCTTTAGATAGTTACTGTGCATGTGGTTCAGGCACAATGAGTCAAAAGCTTCTCGAAGCAATAATTGAAAAAAATTCAAGAGTTGACTTAACTGATATATACGTAATAGAAGATGGAGATAAATGGATAGAAGAGGCTGAAAAACTAAGCGATGGACAATGTAATCATGCATTTAAAAAAGTAAATGACCAAAATTAAAATCGACTTTTATTACAGCACATAACACCCAGTATGCGACTACACCCTAGCCCAAAAGGCTAGGGTTTCGTGCAAATTACTTGCTCACTTAGCTGGTTTCTGAGATAATTATACCAGCACGTGAGCTACGCAACTTCGCATACCGTGGACAGTTATATGAAATAGTTATTATTTTATTATTTTTTCTACTATTTCTTTGGTCGAATATAACAAATTTTTATTTAAATAATATAATTTATCAAAACCCTATGGAAATATTTCAAATAATTGTATTCACATCGACTATAGTTACCATTATTTATGTTGTGCTATTAAACAAAAAAATACAAAAAGGTAACACGTCAAATGAGCTATTATCAACTAAAGAAAAAATTCTCACTATTATCCTTGGAATTGTTGGTCCATTAGTAAATGTTAATCTTATAATGTACTATGGACTTAGAAAAAAATATCCAGAAAAAGCTAAACTTGCAAATAAACTTGGATGGATTACTATACCGCTAGTATTTGTCATTAATGTCATATTAGCAACAATATAACAACAATGAAAAAATAATAAAATACTACCTACATCACACAACACTGTGTGTGCGGTTACGCGAAACATCTATTAAAAAACAGGTAAAGTAATGTTTATCTGTTTTTTAAATAATTTTAAGTCAAATTAAAGTCGCTCCACTCAAATCATATCTTCACTTATGTAGTAATCTCTGATAATATTATACTACAACGTTAAGATATGACTTCGCACACACGAACCTGTTAGATGAAATAATTAAATTCTTTTGGCTGTCGCCAAAAATTATTAGGGCAAATTTATTTTTAATTTTAACCTTATGACTAGCAACAAAGAAAATCAACACAACCACCATGAGAAAAAAAAGGGGGGAACTTTAAAATTTATTATAATAATGCTATCACTCTCGCTTTTCGTCAGCTTTATGGTGAAAAGCTTAGTAGAAACAAGGGGGCAAAAAATAATAGAAAACCTAAATAATGATTCATATTCTGCGACGCAACCATCATCAAAAATTGAAAAAGGACGAGGATTTGAAGATGAAAAAACCGTTGAAGAATTAAATCAAGAGATTAACGAAAATCCTCAAGATGCCGATTTGTATAATGAATCAGGTAACAAATATTTACTTGACGGAGAATTTGAAGATGCTATTGAAGCATTTAATAAAGCGATAAAAATAAATCCAAATTATAGCGAGCCATACAATGGAAAAGGCATAGCATATCGAAATTTAGGTGAATATTCTAAAGCAATTGAAAGTTATACTAAAGCGATTGAATTATATCCATCATTTTTTGAGGCCTATAACAATAGGGGTGTTTGTTTTATGTTTTTAGGTGAATATAGTAAAATGTGCTTTGATTTTAATAAAGCTTGTGAATTAGGAAGTTGTCAAAAAATAGAGGTGTCAAAAGCAAAAGGTCTTTGTAAATAAAATTAAAAAATAAATTTGCCCTAATAATAACTCGCTTCGCTCGTTGAATTTAATTACATCATCTAACAGCGTATATCTGGTTCGCGCTTGGCTAACGCCAAATGCTCACCCATATTTTGCTCCGCTACGCTCCGCAAAACATCAGATATACGCAAACGTTATATGTAATCATTTTTTTAACAAATTAATGATTTGCAGAGAGATTTTTAAAATAAGGAATGAAAATTTAATTTTTTTCAAAAGTTAATAAAGGGGGGGTAAAAGGCACTTTCTCCATTTCGTTCCGAAAATGAATTTT
>JABIAL010000018.1 GCA_018653315.1 bacterium | reverse complement strand
GCCCATAAGCCTGGGATAATCATTGATGTTTGCTCAATTGCGAATTCTTCGCCAGATTGATCAGCTTCGGCCCAAACTTCTACTTGTCCACCAGCTGGTACATTAACCTTATCTTGAAGGCGATATAGTTTATTGTCTGGTGTCAGCAGGCGAGTAGTAGCTACTAAAGCTTGATTTTTAGAATAATTATTAATGATTGTTACATAACCCCCAGCTTTGTCTGATTGTATAGCTGTTTCTTCGCTACTTACAGAAGCTGTTAGTTCTAATTCTTTGTTCATTAAACGTCCAAAAATGTTACCATCATTAAAATCCAATGAATTTTCTGGTAGTAATTCTATCAAGCCAGAATAATCTTTTTGTTCAACTTGGCTGTATATTTTTATAGTAACTTTAGCTAAGGCGAAATGCATTATAACAAAGATAGCAACGACAGTTAGTAATAAAAATAGTCCCACGATTTTACTGTAAGCTCGTTGTCTATTTTGGTATTTTTTGGTCATAATAATATTATTAATATCTCTATTATTTATTATAGCAATTAATCATGGAGTGTCCAAACGGTCTCATCTAAGAATTCAGTAATCTTAGCCTTAAGTTTTTGGTCTGGCAATACTTTGAGATCAGTTTTGATTTTACGGGTGTGCCCATTATTTATTTTTAAGTAAACGGGTGTATTACCAGGATGCTTGATTAAGATATCTTTCAGTGTCTGCATTTTTTCTTTATCAAAGCCTTCTGGTAAATTTAGCCAAAGTTTATTAACGGCTAATTGATTTTTTTGTAGTTCCTGAATGGATTTTTCATCAAGAATTTTTACATCTTCTACCAAAATTTTTGCTTGGCCATCTTTGTCTGATACTTTGCCAGTAACAATAACCATAGCTTCATCTTGCCAAATGACAGAATTTTTTTCTAAAGTTTTTGGAAAAACTAATAATTCTACATTATCAGTTGAGTCTTCGATGCTAACAAAGAGCATGGCTTTACCTTTGCGAGTGATAATTTTTTGTATATTTGTAATAATACCAGCTATTTTTACCACTTGACCATCTTTTTGTTTGATCGCTTTGAGAGAAGTGACTTGTTTTTTGAGTAATTGTAAATATTCTTTAAAAGGATGGTTACTTAAATATAAACCTAATAATTCTTTTTCCCAAGACAATGTTTGAGAAGTTAATATATCAGGATAGTCATCTAGTTTGAGTGAAAATACTGGAGCAGCTAATGGTAATCCAGAAAAAAGATTATTTTGTCCAGTTTTTTCTTCATTTTGGATGGTTTTGTTAAAGTCTAACATTGTTTGTAAATTTCCCAGAGCCTTCCCACGGGAGATGAAATTATCAAAAGCACCGCACTTAATTAAGCTTTCTAAAGATTTACGGTTTAGATCTTTGTCTTTGATGCGACTCAAAAAATCTTCTAGTGTTTTGTATGAACCATTATCTTTTCTTTCCTCGACAATTACTTCAGCAATATGGTGGCCAACATTTTTGATAGCATTTAAACCAAAACGAATTTTTTTACCTTGTTTTTCATTAATAACAGCAAAAGTAGTAAAACTTTCATTAATATCTGGTTGCAAAACATCCATGCCCATTTTACGGCATTCATTTATTTCAATTGTTACGCGATCAATATTGTCTTGGTCAGAAGTAAGTAAAGCGGCCATGAAAGCGGCTGGGTGATTTGCTTTCAAGTAAGCTGTTTGATAAGCGATCATGGCATAACAAGCAGCGTGGGAACGATTGAAGCCATAACGAGCGAAAGGAATAATAAATTCCCAAATTTTTTGGGCAGTTTTTTTATCGATGCCATTGTCAATCATTCCTTTAACAATAACATCCTCTTGTTCATCTAATAATTTTTTGATTTTTTTACCAACTGCTTTACGCAAAACATCAGCTTGTCCATAACTAAGGCCGGCAAGTTGGCGGGCAATATGCATGATTTGCTCCTGATAAATAGCAATACCGTAAGTATTAGCTAAAATTGGTTCTAATTTAGGGTGTAAATATTTTACAACTTTTTTGCCGTGTTTAGAGGCGATAAAATCAGGAATAAATTCCATTGGACCGGGACGATAGAGGGCTACCATAGCGATGATATCTTCTAGTGAAGAAGCTTTGAGCATTTTAAGATAACGTTTCATCCCGCCAGATTCTAATTGGAACACACCAGTTGTATCTCCACGTTGTAATAAGGTAAATGTTTTTTGGTCGTCTAAGGGTAATTGGTCCAGGTCGATTTTTGTACCCGTAGTTTTTTCTATTATTTTTAAGGTTTGCTCAATAACTGTTAGATTTTTTAATCCCAAAAAATCCATTTTTAATAGACCTAGATCTTCAACGGGGTGAAGTGAATATTGAGAAATAATAGTCTTATCATCACCAGCAGCATATTGTAGAGGCACGTAGTCAGTTAATGGGTTATCAGTAATTAATACACCACAGGCATGAACCGAACTATGGCGGGCTAATCCTTCTACTTTGAGAGCCATATCTAATAATCTTTGACCATCTACATCTTCTTCGTAAAGAGTTTTTAATTCTTCTACTGAATCTAAGGATTCTTGGAGAGAGGTGAACATTGGAATCATCTTGGCTATTCGATCACAATAACCATAACCAAAACCTAAGGCTCGACCAACATCTCTGACTGCAGCTCGAGCAGCCATGGTTCCAAAAGTAATAATTTGAGCTACATGATCTTTGCCATATTTATCTTCTACATAACGAATAACTTCATCACGTCGAGCATCGGCAAAATCTAGATCAATATCAGGCATGGAAATTCTTTCTGGATTTAAGAATCTTTCAAATAACAGATCATATTTAAGAGGATCGATATTAGTAATACCAGTAAGGTAAGAAACTAAACTACCAGCTGCTGATCCACGACCAGGCCCAACGACAATTTTTTGTTCTTTGGCCCAGTTAACAAAATCCTGGACAATCAAAAAATAAGCAGCATAACCAGTTTTAGCTATGATACCCAGTTCATAGTCAAGACGTTCTTGAATATTTTGCGGTATATTGTTAGCTTCGTAGTTAAAACGAGTTTTTACTCCTTCAACACTTAAGTTTTTTAATTGTTGATCAGCTGTAACTCCAGCTGGTAAATCATAGTGTGGTAGCTGAATAGTGTCTAAATCTATTGTTACATTACAACGCTCAGCTATTTTGACAGTATTAGCTATAGCTTTTTGGTCATCAGGGAAGTGTTTTAGGACATCTTCTTCGCTAAGCATTGAAAAGTCTTCTCCCAAATAACTCATACGGTTTTTATCTGATTCTTTGTGTTTGGTTTGAATGCACAGCAAAACATCGTGTGCTTTATCATCTTCAGTATTTATATAATGAGTGTCATTGGTAATCACTAAGGGTAAATTGTGTTGTTCAGCTATTTTTCTTAATTCTTGATTAACAATTTTTTGATCATCATTATCTAAGTGTTGCATCTCTAAATAGAGATTATTTGGACCAAAAATATCCAAAAGAATTTTGAGATTTTCATCGGCTTGTTTGTATTGACCAATTTTAAGATGGCGAGCCAAAGGACCACCTAGACAGGCGGTTAATGCTATTAATCCTTCGCTATATTTTTTGAGAGTGGCCCAATCTACACGTGGTTTATAATAAAAACCATCTAAATGAGCTAGAGAGGTGAGTTTTAACAGATTCTTATAACCTTGATTATTTTCAGCCAATAAAATTAGATGATATGGTTTGGATTTTGGTTGCCGATCATGCATGTCACCGGTGGCAATATAGGCTTCTACGCCAATAATCGGCTTGATATCATTGGCTTTGCATTTTTGATAAAATTCAATTACACCAGACATTACTCCATGATCAGTTAATGCTAGAGCATTTACTTCTTTGTTTTTAGCAGCCTTTACTAAATGATCGATGGTAGCTAAACCATCTAATAGGCTATAATGTGAGTGAGTATGTAGGTTTATAAACATGGTATTTTAAGATAACAAAAACCCCTTAGAATAAAATAGAGATTTGATATTGAATGGGGTTTTTATTTTTATTTTGATTGTGTTTGATTTGTTTTTTTGGTGGTTTTTTTAGACTTTTTTTCTTTAACAAAATTAAGAATTTGTTGCCCGCTTTTTAGTAAAACAGCTAAATAAGCACCAGCCGAGCTAGTTCTTTCTTTAACCTTATCAGCTAATTTGCCAATAGAGTCAAAGGCTGTTTGGATTGAGGTCATGGTTCGGTTGACGTTTTGCAGAGTGCGACCTATTTGATAAAAAATCCAAGATAACCAAATGGCTATCAAAAATATGGATACGCCTAGTAATAAATTTAAGATGTCTCTTGATGTTTCTAACATATTTTTATTTATCCGCCTTCAGCGGGTTTTTAATTTCGATTAGATTTATTTTGTAATAATTCACTACTGCAATTTCTATATTTTTGTCAAATTTTCCAAAATTTTTTTCAGCTTAGCTTAAGCCAAACATCAAAAATTATTTGAAAAATTATGTCTAAAAATCTAAAAATTTCGTTACATAACTTATTACAAAATAAATCTATGCTTATTATAGCATAATAAAAATACTAAGAAAAGAAAAAAGACACCAGGTATATTAGGTGCCCAAGACTTGTTGAGTTATGTTTTACTACGGTAGTATGAGGCCAGCATGCGCTGATTGTTAATGATGATACGGTAGTAAACACCTCAGGTGTTTGGATCGCGGGTATTTTTGAGCTCCTTGAGGAGTTCAATGTTTTCTTTTTCTAATCGCTTGATTTGTTCTGTTCGTCAAGTAGCTGTTTGATACTTCATAATAAAGTCTCCTTATTTTGCATTGGGGTTGATAGGAACGATAACGTTTCTATTAAAACATTATTTTTGTATTAAGTCAAATTCTGGCATTATTAATTATATTAAGGTATAATATAGCATATAAAAATGTTTTTATGGGAGCTTATCGACAAGTTAGTGATGAAGATTTAAAGAAAGGTTATTGGTGGCTAACTCATAAAGAGGTAGTAGCTAAGGCTTCAATAATAGGAGCTGTTTTGCTTTTGGTTCTTTTGTATGTTAGTTTGTTTTTTGGATTTAATAAGCAACTCAATGCCTTGACGCTTGATCAGCAATCGCAACATTTAGATCAAACTTTTGATTGGTCTAGTTATCACGAACAAAGAAAGCCTAGGCAAATTCAGATTAGCGCTAGCGAATCCTTTGCGGTTAATAATCGTTTATATAATTTAGTAGCAGCTGTTCAAAATCCAAATAATGACTGGTCAATTGCAAAACTTGATTATCGTTTTATAGTAGATGGTGTAGCCGCAGATATACAAAGCACTTATCTAAATCCAGGAGAGGATAAATTGTTGATGCGTTTGGGTTACAAGGTAACTAAGGCAATTAAAAAAGTAACAGTTGAAATAGTAGATGTTTCTTGGCGACGTTTTGATAGTCAGGTGCCAGTTATAAATTGGGAGGTTAATGCTGTTGAATATACACCGGCTTATTCAGTGGACGGCTCGAATTTACCGGCTAGGGTTACTTGGCAGGCTAAGAATTTATCTTTATATAATTTATGGGGCATCGATTGGCAGGTAGCCTTGTATAATCGTGATCGATTAGTTGCTGTTAATCAGATAAGAACAGATGATTGGAATGCCTTGGAAAGTCGTGAATTAGAAGCTGTTTGGTTATATGGTTTATCATCTATTACTAAAGCGGAGGTTTTTCCGGTTATTAATTGGTTGGATGAGGACATTTTTAAAACTATTCAAGAGATTGAGCGTGGCATAGATCGAGTGAATTTATAAAACCAAATCTAACGGGATGAAGGATTTTATTTTAAAATGGCGTAAATTAGATTGGTTATTGCTTTTAGCAATAACCATTTTGTTACTTTTAAGTATTAGCATCTTATATAGTTTAAATTTAAACGTAGAGAGTAGTAATTTTTTAATTTTTAAAAAACAATTATTTTTTGCCATCTCAGGGATGGTTTTATTTTTTACTTTTGCCAATTTTAATTATAGCTTTTGGTCAACTTACGCCAAGGTTATTTTTATTTTGTTTATTTTAGTTTTAATTACCGTATTGATTTTAGGTACCACAGTTAAAGGTACGACTGGTTGGATATACATTGGTCCATTTACTATCCAGCCAGTAGAATTTGCCAAGTTAGCTTTGATTATATTTTTGGCTAGATATTTTTCTACTCATGCTCAGGACTTTGCTTTGTTTAGGCATATTTTTATTTCTGGTTTATTTACTTTGGTATTTGTAGCTCTGGTAATGTTACAACCAGATTTGGGGTCAGCTTTAGTGTTATTGGGAACCTGGATATTTATGTTGTTATTTACTGGTATTCGTAGAAAGCATCTATATTGGTTGGGGGTTAGTTTTGCGGCTGTAATTACTTTGAGTTGGTTTTTTATTTTGCAGGCTTATCAAAAATCTCGTATTTTAACTTTTTTAAACCCTAGCTTAGATCCAATGGGTGGTGGCTACAATGTTATTCAATCGATGATAGCAGTGGGATCTGGCAAATTATTTGGTCGTGGTCTAGCTCTAGGATCGCAAAGTAGTTTGAATTTTCTACCAGAACCAGGGACAGATTTTATTTTTTCAGTAATCGCTGAAGATTTGGGTTTTGTTGGTGTGACTATAGTTTTAGTTTTATTTGCTCTGATTTTTTATCGTTTATTATCAATTATGCGTAAGTGTCAGGATAATTTTGGAGCATATTTGATTTTGGGCATTGTCGGTATGTTGTTAGTACAAACTTTTATCAATATCAGCATGAACATGGGCATTTCGCCAGTGACTGGTATTCCTTTACCTTTGTTGTCTGCCGGTGGTAGTTCGATTTGGGCGGTTATGATAGCGTTAGGAATAGCTGAAAGTATAAATATTAGGAATAGTTAGTTTATATTAAAGATTAAAAAAGTGGTCATTCTTGACTTCTTTTTTAGATTGTGCTTAAATATAGCCACTATATTGATAAATATTGATTTAAATTTATGTCAGAATTCTCATTAGAAGTACAAAATCGTCAACCAGATAAACAAAGTCAGTTAACTGAAATTCGCCAAAACAGTAAAGTACCGGGTGTTATTTATGGACTGCAAAAAGATGCTCAATCAATAGTAGTTGAGTATAATCTTTTGTTAAATATTTTAAAGGAAGCGGGAACTAGTAATGTTATTACTTTAAAATTAGCTGATAAAGAAATAAGAGTTATTGTTCGTGAATATCAGCAACATCCAGTAACTGATAAACTTACTCATATAGATTTTTGGGAAGTAGATGATAAAAAACTTATTACTACTGTTGTGCCTTTGATCTTTGTCGGTGTTTCTAAAGCAGTTAAAGAACAGGGTTGTAAATTAGAGATTAAAAATGATAAAGTTAAAGTTCAGTGTTTACCAAATAATTTGCCAGCTAAACTAGAAATTAAATTAGAAAGTTTAGATAAAATTGGTAAAACTATTTTAATTAAAGATATCCCAGTAGCATCAGAAGTTACAATTTTAAATAATGCTAATGATCCCGTGGTATCAGTAGCTATTCCAAAGAAAATTAAAGTTGAGGTTGCAACAGAAGTTGAAGGTGAAGAACCAGTCGAAGGTGCTGAAGGTGAAAAACCAGCTGAAGGTGAAAAACCAGCTCAAAAATAAAATTTATTTGATGAATAATAAGTTGATTAAAAAGTTATTTCTAATAACTGCCATTTTAGTGGCAGTTATTTTGTTTGCTTGGGGAATGGAAAGTTTTTGGCTAACACAGCAAAACGATGTTGTTGATCAGATAAGAACAGATGATAAAATTTTTGATTATCGTCATTTATTAAGTGGTCAGCTTCAGGATAGTGATGAGCAAGATTATTTTACAGTGGCGGTAATGTTAGATAATGCCTATAATTTGCCTTACAATGCTGGCCTAGATGAAGCACATATAGTTTACGAAGCTTTAGTTGAAGCTAATATTACTCGTTTGTTGGCTATTTTTGACAGTAAGACTAAGTTAGATAAAATAGGACCCGTTCGTTCTGCTCGTAATTATTTTATGGATTGGGCAGAGGAGTATAGTGGTGTATATATGCATGTTGGTGGTAGTCCACAAGCCCTAAGGGTGATTAATGATTATGATTTTGTAAATATTGATCAGATTGGTGCTGGAGAGATTTATTTTTGGCGTGACGATAATTTGATTGCACCGCATAATGTTTTTACATCTTTTAGTAATATTTTACGCATTGGTGAAATAAAAGATGTGCCAAATATCAAACAAGATTTTAGTTTTTGGAATTTTGTCAATGAAGAAGCTGTAGAAGACTTAGTTAATTTTTCTATTAATATCTCCAATAGCTATTATAAAATAGACTGGAAGTTTAATCATTCTTTAGGGTATTATCAGAGGTGGCAAGGTGGAGATAAAAAAGTAACACATACCGGAAAGCAAGTTAGAGCAAATAATATCATTATTCAAGAAGTTGAAATGTTTTTTATTGATGAAGAAAGACGAGGAATAGATGCCGAGTCTGGTGGAAAAGTAACAATATTCAATCATCTTGGACAACAAAACGGAATCTGGCAGAAAAAAAACGGCAGAACAGTATTTGTTAATGAAGAAGGTAATGAGCTAAAATTAGTTCCCGGAGTAACTTGGGTGGAGATTGTTGATAACTTAGCCAACTTATCCAAAATAGTTGAATAAATCTTTGTATTTTAGTTGACTAAATTGTCAAAGAGCTTTATTTTAAATTCAGAGGCTCTTTTTTAAATAAAAAAAGACATCTAAGCTAAAAAAGAAAGGAGTTTAGTGATGTCTATAGATTACATTGCTCTTAAGGGCGCTTTGCGGGCTATTCTGCAAACACTGCCTACGGGTCAGGATATTTTTATTCGGGCACAGAATCATTTTAATGCGGGCCATGTGACTGCTACTCAAGCAGTGAAATTCATTATTGCTAATTTGCCAAGGGTGATCAAATTTGGGCAAAATAGTTTTTGTGAATTACTAGCTAAAGGTGGCGAGGAGGAATGTTATGAGTTCATGCAATTGGACTCGGTGGTTTTTGCCAATTAATTTTTGGCATGTCTAAACGGGTTTTAATCATTGTGATTGAAACCCGTTATTTTTTTATGCTGTTATTTTTATTAGACGATCTAACTTATTTAGATCCTGTATAATTTCTATCTTAGCTTGCGGTAAATATTGTTTAATAATTGTTTTTATTTGTTTACTTTGTTCTGGGTCTATTTCTAGCAATATACAAGACTTAGGAGCTAAAAATGGTTTGATGGTGGATAATAATTTTGTATAGTGATCTAAGCCATCTTTACCAGATAATAGAGCAGAGCGAGGTTCTTTTTTGATGCTCGGCTCTTTCATTTGCTGAGGTGTTAAATAAGGTAAATTAGCGATTATTAAATCAAATTTTTGTGCAGGCTTTGGTCCCGAGCTTGGGTCGAGGGAAATATTGTTTAATAAATCAGAATGGACAAAATTAATCTTAGTCTTGTGTTTACGCGCATTTGTTTTGGCTGTTTTCAAAGCTGATTTTGAAATATCACAAGCTGTATAATTATTATTTGCTTTGTTTTTAGCTAGGGCAATAATTAAACAACCAGAGCCGGTACCAATATCTAAAATATTTAGATTTTTTGAATTTTTTAAAAATTCTAAGCTAGTGTCTATAATTAATTCACTGTCAGAGCGAGGAATTAGAGTATTTTTATTTACTAAGAATTTTAAAGCATAAAATTCTTGCCAACCACGTAAGTAGGCCATGGGCCAGCCAGTTTGTCTTTTGATAATTAATTTTTTGAATTTTTTTATAGCAGAAATAGTCAGATTTTTATCTGATTTTTTGTATAAATATTCTTTTGATTTATGTAAAGTAATACCCAAGATACTGTCTATTTCAGCAGGGAGTAAAGGAGATGATTTATAGGTATTAGTTAAAAGCTCTCTAACTTTCATTTTTAGTTTTGTTTAGCTGCTTCTTGTAGAGGAGTAATGACCGGTAATAATTCTCCAGCTAAAATTTTATCTAAATTGTGTAATGTTAATTTAATACGATGGTCGGTTAATCGGTCTTGAGGAAAATTGTAAGTACGGATTTTTTCACTTCTATCACCAGATCCAATTTGGTTTTTACGGATATCTGCTTCTTTAGCATGTTTTTGGGCTTCCAGATTAGCCAAAATACGAGAACGCAAGATTTGCATCGCTTTTAATCTATTTTGTGTTTGAGATTTTTCATCTTGGCAGCTAACCACAGTATTAGTTGGTAAATGAGTAATACGCACAGCCGAGTATGTAGTGTTTACAGATTGACCACCATTACCGGAAGCACAAAAAGTATCAATACGCAGATCATTCGGAACAATTTCTAGATCTACCTCTTCGGCTTCTGGCATCACAGCTACGGTTGCTGCTGAAGTGTGAACACGACCAGATTTTTCTGTTTCTGGCACACGTTGTACTCGATGGACACCGCTTTCAAATTTAAAGTACTTATAGACACCGTCGCCATTAATTTCGGCAATTATTTCTTTGAATCCACCAAGTTCATTTTGATTTTGTGATAAAATATTAATTTTAAAATTCATACTTTCGGCAAAACGAGAATACATTCTGAATAAATCAGCGGCAAACAAAGCCGACTCATCACCACCGGTGCCAGCTCGTATTTCTAAGATAATATTTTTTTTATCATTTGGATCTTGAGGATGTAGAATATCTTCTAACTTTTCTGATTCCTCAGCTAATTGTTTATCTAAGTTTTTTACTTCCTCAGTAGTAAGTTCAATCATTTCCTTGTTTTTCTCTGTAGCTAAAATTTCCTGTGATTCTGTTAGTTCTTTTTTCAGTCTATCTATGCCATCTGACAAAGCTAAGATTTCCTTGGATTCATTATATTCACGACCAAGTTTACTCATTTGCTTAGGATCAGCTACAACATCAGCTTTCTGCATCTCTGTTTCTAGTTGACTGATCTTATCTTTAATTGTTTGTATATTTATTATCATATCTATAGTTTACACTTTTTTAGCTAAACAAAAAACCCTTAAAAATATTAAGAGTCTTTTATCTTAAGTAAAATGTTATTTGTTAGCTTTTAATTCAGCTTTGATTTTCTCTTTTTCTTTCTCAGCTTTTCTAACAACAGATCGTTTTTTCTTATCTGCTTTACCTTTACGAGTAACACTAGTCTTCTTTTGTAGCTCTACTTTTTTCTTGAATCTATCTACTCGACCGGCTGTATCTACTAGTTTTTCTTTACCAGTATAAAAAGGATGACAAGCAGAACAAATTTCTACATGCATTTCTTTTTGGACAGAGCCAGTAGTTAAAGTATGCCCGCAAGCACAGATAATCTTGGCGTCTGAGTAATAAGTTGGATGGGTATCTTTTTTCATAATTTTTTATTGCCTGCCCATAATAGCATTATTATTAGCAAAAGTCAAGGAATATAGAGGGCTGTATTATAGTCTTGTGATTTTATAGTATTTATGTTAAAGTATGGCTACTTTGAATAATTTATTAATAAATACAAGTATTTTATATGGAAATTGGCTTCCTTGCCCTATTAAAAGGGCTGGCTAATTTATTAGAATACGGGTTATTCGCTATAATATAGCGAATTAAAGAAAGGAAAAACAATATGACAAATTTACCAAGTTTAGAGGAGCTTTTGAAAAAAGGTGTTCATTTTGGTCATAAAACATCAAAAAGACATCCAAAAATGTCTCCTTTTATTTTTACCAAACGCAATGGCGTTCATGTTATTGATTTGGAAGCTACAGTAGCTAATTTGCGAGACGCAATAGCTTTTGTAGAAAAAATCACTAAATCAGGTGGAACTATTTTATTTATTGGTTCAAAAAAACAAGCCAAGACTATTGTGCGTGAAGCAGCTGAAAATTGTGATATGCCTTACATTGTTGGTCGTTGGTTAGGTGGTACTTTTACGAATTTTAACAATATTGTTAAATTGACTAAAAAATTAGAAACCTTGACTACTGAAAAAGCAGATGGTACTTGGGATCGTTATACTAAGAAAGAACAAGTGACCATGAGTAAACAAATGAAGAAATTAGAGGATACTGTTGGTGGTATTAGAAAAATGCAAAAATTGCCAGAGGCAGTATTTGTAGTAGATATTAAGAAAGAAAAGACAGCAGTTATGGAAGCTAATAAAGTTGGTTTACCAATTGTAGCAATGACTGATACAAATACTAATCCAGAAAAAGTAAAATATCCTATTCCTGCTAATGACGATGCTATTAAATCTATTAGAATAATTACAGACTTGATCTCTGAGGCTATTAAGAATGCCAAGAAATAAAATATTTACAAGGTAAGTAGTAATAAAATTAAAATTAAATACTATGTCTTTAGAAGTAATAAAAAAAGTTAGACAAATTACTGGTGCTGGGATGGTAGATGTTAAAAAGGCCTTAGATGAAGCTAATGGTGATGAAAGTAAGGCTATTGAAATTTTACGTAAAGCCGGTGCTAAAACAGCTGCTAAGAAAGCTGGACGTTCAGCTTCAGAAGGTGTGATTGCTTTTGCAGAGGAAAATGGTAAATTGGCAATGGTTACTTTAAATTGTGAAACAGATTTTGTGGCTATTAATGAAGATTTTATTTCCGCTGTTAATGATTTTGCTAAAAAATTATTGGAGTTAGGTAAAGATAATTTTAAGGTTTGGGCTGAAGATGAAATTAAAAATAATTTGATTGTTAAAATCGGTGAAAATTTACAGCTAGGTGAGTTTGATATCTTAGAAGGTGAGGTTATTGGAACTTATCTACATTCTAATAAAAAAGTAGCTGGCGTAACTATTTTATCTGCAAATCAAGAAATAGCCAAAGACATAGCCATGCACATTGCTGCTTTCGGACCAGGATACGTTCGTCCAGAAGATGTTCCAGAATCAGTTGTAGCCAAAGAAAAAGAGATCTACACTGAACAATTAAAAGCAGAAGGTAAGCCAGTTGAGATTATTGAAAAAATAATGTCTGGTAAAATAGAAAAATTTTATTCAGAAGTTTGCTTACTTAAACAAGCTTTTGTTAAAGATGATAAAATTACAGTAGAAAAATTATTAGCTGACAACAATGTAGAATTAGTAGATTTTAAATATTATAGCTTATAAATATATTACCAAAACCGTCAGAGGATTCGTCCAAAGGCGGTTTTTATGTCCTTGCTAATTTTAGAATTATTTGCCATAATGGGGACATTAAAAAAATGATATGAAAGTAGTTAAAGTACAATTTCATTCAGCAGATAAGGAATATTTTTTCTTGCCAGAATTTACTCAAGCCAATGGTCAGCAAATTAAGGTAGGCGACAAAGTGGTTGTAGAGACAGAGCTTGGTCAAGATGTAGGTCAAATAACTTATTTTGGTGACAAACCAAAGGATATTAGTGATGAAGATGATCTAGCCATTAAGTCAATGTTACGTCATGCGTCTTCAGATGATTTGACGTCTTTGGCAGAAGTTGAAAAGAATTACAAACAGTATTTGAAGGATTGCCAGAATTTATGTAATAAACATGATTTGAATATGAAGTTGGTGTCGGTTTACCAATCTTTGGATGGAGCTCGATTAACTTTTTATTTTACGGCTGGAGCTCGAGTTGATTTTCGTGATTTAGTAAAAGATTTGATCCAAAAATTTCATAAGAAAATTCGTTTGCAACAAATTGGCGTCAGGGATGAGGCTAAAATCGATGGTGATTATGGACCATGTGGTTTGCGCTTGTGTTGCAAGGCTTGGTTAAAATCTTTAGGTAATGTGAATTCTGACTATATTAGAGATCAAGATTTAATGCATCGTGGTAATGAAAGACTGTCTGGTGTTTGTGGACGCTTAAAATGTTGTTTGCGTTATGAAGAAGAGGCTTATAAATATTCTTTAGATAAATTGCCAAAAGTAGGTGATGAGATAAAAACTAAGGCTGGAATTGGTAGAGTGGTAGCAGTACATGCTTTAAAACAAACAGTTGGTTTAAAAATTGATGGGGCAGTAGTAGAATATCCTTATTTAGAAGGAAAATTATGCCAACAAGGTACTTGTGATGGAAAGTGTGGTAGCTGTAAATAATATTTACTGAATAAATTATAATTTTAAAAAGAAGTGTCAAAAGCTTCTTTTTTTGCTATACTATAAACATAAAATTAAAATAAAATATTTATGGCAAACAATAAAATTCGGGTAGCTATTAATGGTTTTGGTCGTATTGGACGAGCAGCTTTTAAGATCATGCAAGAAAACAAAAAATATGAAGTGATAGCTATTAATGATTTAGCGCCAGCAGAATCCTTAGCTTATCTTTTAAAATACGATACAGTTTATGGCACTTACCCAAAAAAGATTAGTCATGGCAAAGATTATGTGGTTGTTAATAATAAAAAATATCAGATTACTGCTCAGCCAGATCCAAAAAAACTTCCTTGGAAAAAATTAAAGATTGATGTTGTTTTAGAGTGTACTGGACGTTTTGTTAAAGATGGTGCAGCTGGAGCTCACATTAAAGCCGGATCTAAAAAAGTAATAGTTTCAGCTCCCGTTAAAGGTGGTGGTAATGTTGGCACGTTTTTATTAAGTGTCAACGATAAAAAATATAATGGCGAACAGATTTTATCCAATGCTTCTTGTACGACAAATTGTATTGCGCCAGTGGCTCAGGTTTTGGTTAGTAAGTTTGGTGTAGCTAAGGCTATGATGACCACTATTCATTCATACACAGCTGATCAGAAATTAGTTGATGCACCACACAGAGATCCGCGACGTGGTCGTTCGGCTGCTCAAAATATTATTCCTACTACCACTGGAGCGGCAGTAGCTACAGCAGCGGTGATTCCAGAGCTGGAGGGGCTATTTGATGGCATGGCTATTCGTGTACCAACTGCAGTTGTGTCTTTATCTGATTTAACTTTTATTTTAAAGAAAAAAGTGACTGTTAAGCATATTAATAATGCTCTGATAGCAGCTAGTAAACAACCACGTTTCAAAGGTATTTTGGGAGTAACTGATCAACCAGTTGTCTCTTCAGATTTTATTGGTGATTCGAGATCTTCTATCGTAGATTTGTCGATGACAAAAGTTGTTGATGGAGACATGGTCAAGATTATAGCTTGGTATGATAATGAATGGGGCTATGCTAATCGTCTTGTAGATATGATAAAAAATATTCATTAATACTTATTTTAAAATAACCTGTCTTCTTAAATATTAGACGGGTTTTTTGTTTGACCCTGAGTGTCTGCGTTAGCTTGACAAAAAATTTGAAAAAGAGCATAGTGCGCAAATATAGAGTTCTTAAAAATTAGAAAGAAAGGGGCAGCATTATGAATGTTGCGTTGCGTTGGTTTACTGGCATGGTATTAATAGCTGGGTTAATTTTCGGCTTTTATGGAATGTTTTTAGCAAAATCTGCCGGTCTATTATCTTATCAGGTTCCAGGTATCTTTGTTGGCACTGGTGTGGTTGATTTTATTGGTATGTTGATAATGATGCTTTGGTTTTTTGTCAATTTTACTTTACAATTTTCAATTATCTTTGCATCCAATATTAAACCTGAAGGAGTTATGCTATTTTTGGTTATTTTATTGATAACATGGATAGTGTTTTGTCTGCCGTTTGATATGGCGCGGGAACTCATGTTTCTTAATGCATTTATCACTGCAGCTTGGTTATTTATCATTGGCATTATTGTAGTGCAAATAATTCACATTGCTTGGATATTTATGACAGAATGATATACGATAGGAGTGGTAGTCAGGATTCCCTGTGAGTTTGAAGGTCATTATCCGTCTTGATCTGTAATTCATCTTTTGATGATACAGTGATAGACGGGTTTTTATTTTGCTTTTTTTATGTTTTTTCGTTAGAATAAAGCCATATGAAAATTTATTTGAATAATAGTTTAACTAAGAAAAAAGAGGAGTTTAAACCGATTAAAAAAGGCAAGTTGGGTTTATATACTTGTGGGCCAACGGTTTATGGTTATCCACACATTGGTAATTTACGCGCCTATTTAGTTTGGGATATCCTAAAGCGTTTTTTAGTTTCTCAAGGATTGAAAGTGACGCATATTATGAATGCGACTGATGTTGGTCATCTTAGTTCAGATGCAGATAGTGGAGAAGATAAACTTGAAAAGGCTGCTAAAAAAGAAGGAAAAAATGCTTGGGAGATTGCTAAATTTTTTATTGAAGTTTTTAAAGGTAATTTAAAAGATCTGAATATTTTAGAGCCAAGCAAATTTGTCCGAGCAACTGACACAATTAAAGAACAAATTAAATTTGTCCAGATTTTGGAAGAAAAAGGATTTTTATACAAAACTTCAGATGGTTTGTATTTTGATACATCTAAATTAGCTAATTACGGACAATTAGCTAATATCCAAAATATTGATTTACAAGAGGGAGCGCGAGTAGAGAAAAATCCAGAAAAGAAAAATATTACAGATTTTGCAGTTTGGAAATTTTCACCAAAAGATTCTAAGCGTGATATGGAATGGGATTCGCCTTGGGGCATGGGCTTTCCAGGTTGGCATTTAGAGTGTTCGGTAATGAGTAGAATGTATTTGGGCGATACTTTTGACATTCATACCGGGGGCATTGATCACTTACCAATCCATCATCCCAATGAGATGGCTCAGAGTGAAGCGGTGACTGGTAAATTGCAGGCAAATTATTGGTTGCATAATGAGTTTATTAGATTTAAGGATGCTAAGATGTCAAAATCAGCTGGTACTTTTATAACTTTAGATGATTTGAAAGAAAAAAGTTTTTCACCGTTAGCTTTACGCTATTTTGTTTTACAAACTCATTACCGTAAAGGAATGAATTTTTCTTGGGAGGCAATGAAGTCTACTAAGGCAGGTCTTGAGAATATTGTTAGAGAGATTGCTTTTTATGATAAGCCAAAAAAGATCAGTATTGAGTTAGTAGAAAAATTTAATCAAGCTATGGCTGATGACTTGAATACAGCTCAAGGTCTAGCAATTTTACAAGAAACATTGGATTTAGATTTACCCACGGCAACTAAATTGGCTACTATCTATAAAATGGATGAAGTTTTAGGATTAGATTTAGCTAATTTAAGAAAACGAGCTTTGCAGATGCCTATTTCAGCCAAGAAATTATTAGAGCAGAGAAGTGAAGCAAGAAATAACAAAGATTGGACAAAAGCTGATGATTTAAGGGATCAATTACAAGAAATGGGAGTAGAAGTGTTGGATACAGTTGATGGACAGAAGGCGGTTAAAATTGAGTTGTAATATTTAAAATCATCTTTATGATAAGGTGATTTTTTAGTTGACAAAAAGGCAATATTCTACTATCGTAACCATGACGGCTGTCTATTTGGACGGCTAAATCAAAAAATATATGACTTTAGCTAATCTTATTTTATGGCTGACAGTAATTATTAATGTTGTTTTATTATTGTTTGTTGTGTTTAATAAAGGGCAAAAGCAACGTAGCCAAGTTTTTTTATTAGTAGCCTTAATTGCTAGTTGGCAGATAATAGAGCTAGTCAATCTTGGTTGGCTTCGTCATACAGATTGGTTGTTGATTAGTGCTCGATTTGGTTTATTACCTAATCTATTTTTGGCACCAGCTTTTATTTGGTTAGTTTTTTCTTTATTTGGTAAATGGAAAAATTTATCTTTTGGGCATAAATTCTTATGGTGGTTACCAGCTATTGTGATGGTGCCATTTTTATTTACTAATTATAATATTTCTAGTGTGACGGTCACAGAGAGTGGCTTTATATTTGAACAAGGCATAATGTACCCTATCTTTTTGGTCTACTTTGTAGCCATGCTTGGTTATGCTTTGTATTATTTGGTTGCTAATCGTCAGAAAGCTAATTTGATCGTTAAGCGGCAAATAAATTATATTTTTGTTGGTACGGCTTTGACCGCTCTAATTGGTTTATTATTTAGTATTGTTTTGCCTTTGTTAGGAGTCAATGAATGGTTTTATTTAGGAGTAGATGGTTCAGTATTTTTTACTATTATTTTGGCTTATGCCTTGTCGTGTTATCGTTTTTGGGATTTACGATTGAGTTTGTATAAAATCATCATTGAGTTAAGTGTATTGTTTGTCACTTTATTAGTTTTCTATTTGGTTTTTTGGTTGTTAGCTAATCTAGTAGTGGTTGATTTTACGCAAGCTAAAGAACAAATAATCTTTGTTTTGTTTATTGGCTTGGTATCTCCTTGGTTATATAAACTATTGTATCGTTTAGTTAATCTATTTTTGGTAAATCCAGTACGTGATATTGTAACTTCGATTAATAATATAGCGGAGATTTTACGTTCTAGCCGTGATCTTAATTTATTATTTTCACAATTAGCTAAAGAAATTAGTAAGATTGTTGATTATCAGGAGATGTTTATTTATTTGGCTAAACATAATCATCCAGAAGTTTTTCATCAAGTGTTTCCGGTTGGCGAACGTTTATTAACTATGAACGATAGTCAGCTTTTGCAATTTTTGGTAGCTAAAGGTCATTTGGCTAATCAGGCAGAGGTGGACTATCTTAATCAAGATAAGTATTTAGCTAAGTCTATGTTGAAGCACGAAGTTGACCTTGCTTTGCCTATTTTTTATAATCAGAAATTATTAGGTGTAGTCGTGATTAACAATGGTCGTAAATTGTTGTCTCGTCAGCAATTACAATTTTTACAACAAATTAATAAATATTTAGATATTGCCGTTGGCAGTTTATTATTAGCTAATAAATAATATGGATTTTTTAGTATCACCATTGGGTTGGACAAATTGGTTATTGTTAGTTGCTTCATTGATTAATTTAGGAATGGCTATTTTTATCTTTAACAGGGGGATTAAAAATAAAATTAATCTTTATTTTTCTTTGTTAACTTTTTCTTGTTTTTTGTGGTCTTTTAATGTGTTTTTGTATCTTAGTCTAGTAGATATTTATTGGGTTAAATTTTGTTTTCAGACTAGTTTTGTTTGTGCATTGGGCATTGCTATTTTTCTTTTTCTATTTACAGTACATTTCCCTTTCAAAAGTATTAACCTACGAGTTTGGCAACAGTATTTTTTAGTGATAGCATTTTTTGTATTTAGTATCTCAGCATATACCAAATGGAATTTATTTAGCTTTAGTCAAGGAGGTTCATTTGGCAATTTTATTGTGGAGTATGGTTTAATTTATCATGTAGCTTTTTCTTTATTTTTTGTTATTTTAGTTGCTAGCTCTCTTATTATCTTATGGTTTAAATATCGGAAGATAGAAAATATTTTTAGGAAAGATACTTTTATTTTATTCTGGGTTATTTTAATAGGTGTGATTCTTGGTTTGTATTTTAATCTTTTTTTGGACTATTTAAATAATTTTAAATATGAGTGGCTTGGTCCAGTGTTTACTTTATTGATGAATATGGCAGTATTCTACCTAATATTTTTTGATAAAAAACAGTAATGACTAAATTGAAGAAAAAAATTTGTTTGCTACTTGCTGGTGGAACTTGGACTACAGATAAATCTAAGCATGTTTTAGTAGTTAATCAGGCTGAAGATATTCCAAATTGGTTAGCTACTATGCCAGAGTTAACTATTTTGTCAGAGATAGCCACGCAATTATTATATAGCGAAGAAGAGGTTTTAGATTTGAGAGCTTGGGAAAAAGCAGCTAATTTTATTGTTAAAAATAAAGGACAGTACGATGGTTTTGTTTTGGTTACTAAACCCGAGCAAATAGTAATAGCTACGGT
>JABIAL010000017.1 GCA_018653315.1 bacterium | reverse complement strand
TCAAATCAAACGGTTACAAATTGTAACCAGTTGAAATTACTTGCAGCTGATGGAAAATTGCGCAAAACTGACTGCGCTAGTACAGAAACTATGCTTAGAATTATTCAGTCAGTGCCAAGTAAGAGGGCAGAGCCTTTGAAGTTATGGTTAGCTAAAGTTGGCTATGAACGCATTCAAGAAATTGATGATCCAGAATTAGCCACTAAACGAACAAAAGAAATTTATAAAGCCAAAGGTTACCCTAGTGTCTGGATAGAAAAACGGATGCGAGGAATTGCTATCCGAGAAGAATTGACTGATGAATGGAGAAAAAGAGAGGCTAAGGGCGAGAGAGAATACGCCATATTAACAGCTGAGATATCTAAAGCTACTTTTGGCATGACCCCCAGTAAATACAAAAAATATAAAGGTTTGGATAAAGAGAATTTACGTGACCATATGACAGATTTGGAATTAATTCTCAATATGCTTGGAGAAGCAACAACAACTAAACTGACGAAGGATCGTGATTCAATGGGATTTGAAAAATTAAAAGTCGACGCTCAAGATGGTGGGTCGGTAGCCGGAAGAACAAGAAAAGATATTGAAAAACAAACTGGCAAAAGAGTTGTGACTAAAAAAAATTACTTACCTAAGAATACTATAAAAAAATTGGGTAGTTTATGAGTTTGTTGGAGTTAATTGTTGTCAGTTTGTATTTTCTTGTTTTTGGATTAGTTTCATATGGAGTTGGAGAAAAATTGCTTGCTTGGTATAGAAAAGTTTTTGGTTTATTTGGCGTAATTCGGGGAATCGACTCCTTGATTTACGCGTAATTTATGGACTCACGTCAATAATTTTTCTATTATGATTTTTAGGGGGGTTTTAAGTTACAATATAGAGCTGTCCGAAAAAATCGGACAACTGAAGTTAAACAATAAATGATTGAACAAAAATATAAATCAGTTTCGATAGTGGTCCCTATCTATAACGAACGAAATACAGTAAAAAAAATACTATCTCAAGTATTGAGGGCTAAAACATTGGAACTAAAAAAGGAAGTGATTGTTGTAGATGATGGATCAACGGATGGAACTCGCGAATATATTAAATCTTTACGTAACCCAATTATCAAAAAAATATTTTTGGATCAAAATTATGGAAAAGGGTATGCACTTCGGGCAGGATTTAAGAAAGTGACAGGAGATATTGTTATTATCCAAGACGCTGACCTTGAGTATGATCCAAATGATTACCAAGTGTTACTGGCCCCATTTTTAGCACAGAACATTAAGGCCGTTTTTGGTTCAAGAGAGCTAAATATCAATAAACATTCCTACGTTAGTTATTTTCTGGGTGGTAAAATAATAACTTTTCTAACCAAGTTATTATTTGGAGGCAGACTAACTGATGTTCCGACTGGATACAAAGTAATCGAAAATAAAACTCTAAAAAAGTTTAAGCTCAAATGTACTCGATTTGAGTTCTGCCCGGAACTGACGGCATATATTCTAAAAAATAAAGTTCCAATTGTTGAAGTTCCAATTCGATATAAACCAAGAAAAATAGAAGATGGTAAAAAAATTAGATTTTATGATGGAATTGAAGCAATTCTAACCTTGTTTAGAGTGAGGGTGGGGCTATGAAAACAGAGTCATTTGGTCAAGGCAGTCGGTCAGTGTTAGATATGGTAATTATGAAAATTCGTTTCAATAAGATAGCTTCATTAATTCCAAAGGGCCTTGAAGTTTTAGATATTGGTTGTGGGTATAATGCTGAGCTCCTGACTACAGTCGAGGGGAAGATAAAAACTGGGGTTGGGATTGATATGTCTGTAAATACGAAATTTAAATCCTCTCTCTCAAAAATTAAACTAGTTGAAGGCAGGGTCGATGAAAAATTACCTTTTAAAGATAATTCGTTTGATTCTGTTTCCGCACTTGCTATTATCGAACATGTAGAAAAACCGAAAATGATGCTAACAGAAATTTTAAGAGTTTTGAAACCTGGTGGAGTTGTGTTGCTGACGACTCCCCCTCTTATTAGCAAGCCTATTCTCGAATTTATGGCTCGGCTTGGCATAATTAGTAGAGCTGAGATTGCTGATCATAAAAGATATTACACAAAAAAAGGTTTGTCTGTGATAATGAAAAAGATTGGATTTTCAAATATTAGTATAAAATATTTTGGAATATTCTGGTTAAATTTAATCGGAACAGGAAATAAATGAGTAGAGAGTTGTTTTTTATTACAGTAGGCTATTTTTTAATTTTTGTTATTACAAGTTATAGTTTGGGATCGATGGTCACGAATAAGGTGAAAATTTGTCTTAAAGTAATTGGAGTGAGAATAATGATAGGGTTGGGGCTAGTCGGTAGCTTGGGGCTTATCTTGGCCTTACTAGGAGTATTTGAGAAAGAATATTTATTGATGATTCTTGCTGTTTTGATATTAATTGGACATAAAAAATATCTTGAATTGATCAAGTATGCTAGATCTAAATTTATTTCAAGTTTGGAAGTAATTAGATCTGATTTATTAGCAACCATAGTCTTAGGCTTTAGTTTGTTGGTGGCAGGATCACTGTATTTGTCTGCTATGAGTCCGCCACAGGCTACAGATGAATTACACTATCATTTTCCTCAAGCAAGGTCGGTGGCAGAGACTGGGAGGGTTGGCTGGAGTTGGGATGAACATTATTTTTTTGGTAACATCCCAAAACTAATGGAGGTTATTTTTGCTGAAGGTTTATTAGTTTCTGACTACTCTTTGGCTCACTCTTTGAATTATTTAATGTTGGTTGGATTTCTAATATTAGTTTTTGGTTTAATTAAAGATAAGTTTGGATATAAAGCAGCGGTGTTTGCTGTCACTTTATTATTATTATTTGAGGACTTAACGTGGAACGCCACAGTTGGTTTTGTAGACACAGCAACTAGTTCATTGGAAATTGGGTCTTTATTACTAGTCACTGAGTGGGTAAGTAAGCGTAAAGATAATCTTCTGATGATGGCTGGTCTATTACTTGGATTGGGATTAGGAATGAAATATTCACCTCTTCCGA
Source organism: bacterium (assembly GCA_018653315.1). Lineage (GTDB taxonomy): Bacteria > Patescibacteriota > Patescibacteriia > UBA1558 > GWA2-36-10 > JABIAL01. The sequence continues at coordinate 1,511 of JABIAL010000017.1, read as the reverse complement.
CGGCATTGTATCTAACAATTATCATTTTGATAATTAATTTTAGAAAAATTCTTGTGTTTGGCATTCCAGCTTTTTTAGTTGGTGGTTATTGGTACGTAAAAAACTGGATTTTATTTGGTAATCCCTTTTACCCTATGTATTTTGGCCATAATGGAGTGAATGATGATGTTTATTTCCGGTTGATGAATAATATTTGGCAGTGGGAACCAAAAACCTTACATACTTTTTTAGATAAATTAAAAAGATGGTGGAGTTATTCTGGTAGTACTACTTATGTAAGTATCTGGTTGGCTCCTTTTGCTGGTTTAGTTAATATAAAAGATAAATTTTTATTAATTCTTACTGGATATTATGTTTTATATATACCCTACTGGTTTTTCTTGGCAACTCATCAAACAAGATTTTTATTAACTGGATTAGTAGTAGCCTCAATTATTACGGGAATACTTTTTTCCAAGATACCCAGTAAGCTTTTATGGATGGGTCTAATATTTCTTGTCTTAATTACTTTAAGATTTAGACCATATCCTGAAAGAAATCTTTTTGAGCACTATCTATGGATTAAATTGCATACAGTTGAAAGGCAATATGCCTTAGGCAATATTTCAGAAAGAGAATTTTTAAAGCGTAAATTTGGTTGTCAATATGAAGTAGTTGATTATTTAAATACTAACAATCTCTTAGGAAGAGTAATTGATAACTGGAGTGCATGGCATGCTCCGAGTGTTAATTATTTTTCAAATTACAACCAGTTTACATCTTATGACTATACTAATAGGCTAAAATTTAGTGATTACCAATATTATTATCTAAATAATGAGGTAAAACAAAAACATGTTTCTGATTTAAACCCTGATTTATTGTCAAGAACTAAAAACTTATTAATTTCTGATGAAGAAATTATACCCAGCTTAGAGTTAATTTTTGAGAGTGGAGAGTGTAAGTTATTTAAAATCAAGAACGATTAAACTTCTTTTTGATTGGATTGGTTATTTTTCCAAGAAATCCGATGTTGGTAAAAAGATAAAAGGATTTGATTAAAATAATAAGATAGTTTTTTAGTTTATATTGTCTGGGACAACATACATTAATAAAGTAAAAGTGGTCAATAATGTTTTGGCGAGATTTTCTGGAGAAGAGGAGATTGATAAAATCTTTAATAGAAATAATTATAGGGATTTTATTGCCAATGCCGGTTCTATCTATGTGGTTGTAAACTTTTGAGCGAGTATCTACAAGTAGGTTAAATCCAGCTTTTCTGGCCCTGCAAGAAAATTCGTAGTCGGAAAGATAGTGAGGCAAGTGTTTATAGTTCAAGTTGCCGATTTTTTTAAAGACCTTAATAGGCTAAATAACTCCCTTAGTAGATAAAAACTCTGATTGTAAGTATCTTGTCTTTCTGGTTGGTAGTTTTTGAGAAAATTTACCGGTTTGCCAATTGATAACTACTCCGGCGTCGGCAATTTTATTGGTTTTAATGTCTATGATGGTAGAGCCAATTATAGAGTTAG
>JABIAL010000016.1 GCA_018653315.1 bacterium | reverse complement strand
TGCTTCAACTGCTTCTGGCTTTGGTGTTATTGTTTCACTTACTCCTGATGTATCAGATGCTGCTTCAACTGCTTCTGGAGTTACCACTGGTGCTTCGACTTGTGTTGTATCTACTGGCGCTACTTCTGGCTTTAATCCTGGGCTCACTCCATCAACGTTTGCGTTATCTGCTACCGCCTCAGCCTCTATACTACCTGCTCCCGGCACTCCCTTAGGTGTTTGCGCTACCGGTGCTTCGACTTGTGTTGTATCAGCTGGCACTGCTTCTGGCTTTGGTGTTATTGTTTCACTTACTCCTGATGTATCAGATGCTGCTTCAACTGCTTCTGGAGTTACCACTGGTATTTCACCCACTATCGTATCAACTTCCGGTATTTCAGATTTACCCAAAGTGGCTTTAAGTACGTTTTCCGATACATTTTTTGTTCCTTTGGCTAAATCAACCCCATCACTAGTTGCAAATACATCTTGACCAATGCCTAAAAATTTGTGTTTAACCAAATGCACTAAAGCATAAACTGGCTTACCATCTGGATTAACTAATAAACGTGCCTCCCATTCTTTGCCTGGTAAATCATTACTAAGTGCCATTTCATCAAATCTAGAAACTTGACTTTGTAAATCATTAATTGAATCTATGTGCCTTAAATGAAGATCAGGATCACTATCTATTAATTTCAAAAAAATAGTAGCTTTATTATTATCTACGGTAAAATCTCCAGCACCATAGTCTTGCAAAAATTTCATTTGCGTTTCATGATCAGACTCAAAAACATGATTGATAAGGTTATCTAATTTTTCAGGATCACCAGATACTTGTTCAAAAATTTCTGAAGAATATACTCCGTTTCTTTCTAAAAATTCTGACAAATGATCTACTTCTGGAATAACCGGTGCTTCTATTATAGGTTTATATACTTCTTGATCATGATTTATTACCTCACTTAATCTATCCGAGATATCTAAATCCGGATTATCAACCAATTGCATAACTCCATTTTCATTTAAAGCTGCCGCTTGACCATCTAAAGCCCATTCACGTACCACGCCGTCTTTAGATATCCAATCTGTTACTTTGTATTCACGAACCTCAGCTGCAATACCATCTACATGTTCTGTGGTAATACTAATACCATCTTTAGCAGCAGTAGCTATAGCTTCATTATTAGCTACTATATTATCAGCTTGCTCAGCAGTCAAAGCCCCAGCCTTACCCATGGCCTCATCAATACCGCCCTGATTAAACATGTCGTGAAAATCAAGCTCCGTGCCAATTTTCAGATTATCGATATTCATGCCAGATGGAATGCCAAAATCTTCTGGATTAGCTACTATTGTATCTTTAAATTGGTCTATCAAGTGAGTTTGTCCAGCTTCTCCTAAATTTTTCCATTCTTCTGCGCTCATGCTTTCTTGTAATTGTCCTGAAACAATATTCCAAACATTATCACCTTTAGCAACTACGTGTTCAGTAACTACTTCTGGACTTACAGCAGGAATAGGTTCTGGTGGACCCATTGGTTCTACTGGTTCTGGTGGACCTATTGGCTCAACACTACCAGGATCAACGTCAGGAGTACCAGCCTTACTCACTTTATCTAAAGCACTATTACCAATCAGCCAACCAGCTCCAATGGCCATACCTGTCGCTGCGGTGACTCTGGCCATAGCTTTTAGTCTAGATTTATCTTGTTCAGGAGCTAACATATCTGTTGCCTCCTTTTCTGCAGCCATAAAATCAACCACCATTTCTGCTTTACCATCACCCTCAGACTGACCAGCATTTAATTTATTAACCAATACTTCTCTTTGCTTGGCAAAATAAGCCTCTTGTATAGCCTCAACAACTAATTTTTGTTTTTCACCAAAACGAGCAGCATCTTTAATACCAACGCCTTTATCAAAACTTAAGATACGCAATCTTGCTAACTCTAAGCCTAAATTTTCTGCAGAGTATTTTTCTGCATTAGCAGGATCCATTAATCCATTAAAAATAGTATCTTTATCAGCTTCTGTAATTTTTACTTCTTTACGTCCAACGAATTTCAAAAGACCACCTCTTAGACCAATATGTTTCAAATCATCCGCCATTCCTTTCTGACCTAAAGTTTTTGTTCTATCCAAGCCTGACTCAGTCGCCATAAAAGCACCAGCGGTACCCGTAACAAACCTAACGCTTCCTAATACAGCCAAGACACCAACACCAGCGGTAATACCACCAGTCGCAAAACCAGCAGCAATCATACCAACACCCAAAAGCAATCGTTTTTTCCAAGTTTTTCTCCACCAATTCTTACATTTAGTCAAAACACTACGCTCGGACGTGCTAGCTAATTCATCAATGTTAGCTTCCTCATTTTTTAAAAGTTCAACAAGTTCATCACCTAATGCCCCGTTCAGTTCAAGAAGTGACAATTCTGGATTTGCCTTTAAAAGTTCTTCTTTCTTATCAGTTAATTGTGATTTATAATATTCTGTTTTCTCAAGAAGATAATTATCTTGTTTTTCATCATATTCTGCTTGTGCTTTTTCTGTATATCCAAGCGTACCAAGTTTACGTTTTGTACTAGTAATTTTTCCACGACGATGAACTTCTTTATAAAAATCAGCCCTAGCATCATCTACTGGAATCTTCTCTGCACTAATAACTGGCGCTTCAATTGGTGCCTCAACTTTATTAGTTTCAACCGCTAGCTCACCTTCATTGGTTTCAACTGTTGTTTCGGTCATCGGAGCCTCTGTCTTTGAACTAGTATCCTCGTCAATCATTACCTCTTCATAACAAGCTGCATGGATATCATTTAATGTATTATGTAATGCATTTCCTGATAAATCATTTGGTAAATCAGCGATTTGTTTAAGATACTTATCCTCTAAATCTTGTCTTTTTTTACATAAGTCAACAATCTCTTTTTTGGCAGTATCAAGCCAATCCTGATCTTCAATTGTTTTAATTTTCTCCTCAACAGCAGCCAAAGCATCTTCTAAAGCTTGTGGCACTAAATAATCTTTTTTATCTTTAGAATTTTTAAGTACAGCATCTTTATATTTATCATTACCTAAAATATCTGCTGCTTTTTCTAATAAAATCTTTCGGTCACCCTCGTAATTATTATCCAACGCAGCGTATAAGTCTTTTTCTAATTCTCGTAACTCCGTTATTGTTTCTTGATTATCTACTGATTCATTGCCAGTACTATCTATTTCAGTAGAACCTAACTCAGAATCAGGTGCTAATTCACTGCCTGTTTCAATAGGGACTTCGCCGCTATCTTTAACGGTCTCCGTTGAATGCTTTGGACTAAAATCTACCTCTGCATCATCTCCCAGTAATTCACTTAATTTTTCCTTTTCTTCTGCTTTTTCATGTTCATTGAATTCATAAGCCCTTTCTGTGTCTTTCTTCTTCTGCTCCTCAGTTAGAGCCTCTTCCTTTTTCTTAATATTCCAAGCTTTATTTTCTTGCTTTCTCTTTTGTTTTTCCTTTTTTTTCTCTTTTGTTTTTCCTTCTTCAGCCTTGTCGTTCCAAGCTGAATTCATTTCTTGATCTCTCTGTTCTTTATCACTTAACACATTATGTACTCCATCTACGGCTTTATTCTCTATTCCGTCAATAACAACAGTTTCTTTTGGTAATGCTGCTCTAGTATCACTTGCCTCACTGTTAATATTTACCAATGTTTCTTCACTAAAATCTTCAAGAGTGTTTTCTCCGCGTTCATTACCATCTCTATCTTCTAAGTTATAATTTTTTAATTCCTCAGCGGTCGCTATTTGCCTTGGATCATCTTTTTCTTGTCGCATAATTATAATTGGTTATGAATTTTATTTAAAATCTTATCTATTTCTTTTTTTTCAATAGATTTAATCTTAGCCTGTGTATTAGCACCGGCTTTATCTTTTAATTCTCTTAATTCAGTCAAAAAAATCTGGTAAATCTCTTCTATTTTTTTGATTCTTTCTTGATCAGTCATTTAATCTTTTGTTTACTCCGCCTTTGGAGGATTATTAAAAACTTCTTCGTTCATTTTTAACATTTCTTGTTTAAGGTCAGCTATAATTTCTTGATGTAATTCCACAAAATTTGGAACTTTAGCTTGGATAAATTCATCTACTCCTTCACCTTTTTCCAAAACTTTATCAAATCCTTTCTTGTCTTCTTCAGACATAGCATTTAGCAAAGCTCTATTAAATCGAGATTCGATTACATCTACAATTTGTTCTCGTAAAGCTTGCTTTTTTTCTTCTGGCAAATCGTCTAAACCAAGTTCTTTTAAGATATCAAATTCTTGTTGTTGAGGCATAATTTTACTTTAAATTATTAAAATATTATTGAATTAACTATACCATAAATCTTAATATTGGCAAAATAAATCCAGCGCTCACTTTTTTCTAAAAAATAAAAGTGAGTGCTGGATAAAAAAACACCCCAGATCCTCTAATCTGGGGTGTGGTTAAGAACAAAAAATATTTACTGTCCAGGGTGATTGACCATCACACCAGCGCCACCACTACCACGTGGCATAATATGTGCTGAACGAGAAGCCTCGTCACGCTCAATGATGTATCTCATTGCAGAGCTTTTTTCTTCAGCAGTAGGGTGCTCAGGGTCAACTGCAATTAAACTAAGTACCTGCTTAATCTCCTGATTAAGATGCAAACCAGCAGCTTCACCGAGAATGCCCTCTCGTTGCTTTTCTGCTCGAACTGCAGCCAACTTATTAGATGCATCTTCCAGTTCTGCTGCTGGATTGTGATCCATAAACTGGATGCCAACAAACTTGCAACCAATACGCTGTAATAAAAGATTCTTCAGATCTTCTAAGACTGCAGTGTCTTCTGGAGACTCAGGCTTCATCGGATCCCAAGAGATAATCTCTTGGATATTTTTAACCCGATAATTCTTCGCTAACCAACCCTCGGTGATACGAATCGCCACCAACAAAATACTAGCCTGTTCCTCGTTTGACATGTCCAAAAATACACTAGGCACATGACCAATCATTAAAGTCAGACGAAAGGTAGTAGCAATAGTTGCACCGATGATATTAGCATCAACAGCATCATCCTCACTCTCACCAGCGTCAGCCTGTGCTGTAGGCACCTGTGCAGTGATACCTACACGCTCCACAGATTCATGTCTTAGCATGAAAATCTTGAACCATGGAAACCATGTAGGAATCCAGAACCAATGAAAACCACTCTTAAAGATATGATAACGATCTTTACCTTTCTTGGAAACAAGATCGCCCATAAGAGACATTGGTTGTTCAGTCCAGACAGGCAAGTAGTATTCCTTGATTGGCACCATGATGATACCACCAAGCCAATAAGAAACTGCCAAACTTAATGGTAAGACATATATACTCGCCTTGCCTAACCAAAAAATAGAAAGCAGACCTAAGACTAATAACACGACAGAAGCTAGTGATAACCAGTGCGGTTTTGGTGGGTTAGTTGACTTAGGATCTTGACCTTGGATGATGTTCCTTAAGTCAATAAAGAAACTTGATCTAAGGGTTTTAATCCACAACGGCATAACAGATAATACAACTATTGATGAAAACAATAGTTTCCACCAAGGAATTGAAAATTTTGGCGTTCCAATTTCTGGCACAATTGCATCTACTGAGTTACCAGTCTTATGCATCCAAAGTAGGATGACAAAATACAGTAACCAAGCAACACTAAAGGCGGCGTTTAGACGTGCTAGAATTTGTTTATTCTTCTTCTTTGACAGATCCATTGACGTCAAAAGTTCTGCCAAAACTTTGTATAGCACCAAAGCAATAACAGCCGCTACGCCGATCCAAATCATAACCCAAGCGATACCGTGACTAATGGACTGACCCCAGCCCAAATTCATGAGAAAACTCTGTAAGGTTTCCATTTTCTTTCTCCTTCTTTCTTTATTTTCTTGTTCTTGTTCTTTTTTTAAGGTGCACATCTCAGAAAATACGATATATGCAATTCTCTGAATGATATATAATCATAGCATATATTTACGTTTTTGTCAACCTAAACACAAAACAATAGACTTTTATCTATTGTTTTTATTGACATTTTAGCTAAAATTAGCTCTTTTCTTTAATATCACGAAAAATAAAATAAGAATACACAGCTGGACTTAACAATACTAAAATAATTAATATCAATAACCACATAAACCACTCTGCTGGTAAAAAACTAATGATAATAAATAATAAGCCACCAAAAACAAAGATTTTGGCAGCAAATTCATGAGTTTTTTTCCAAACAACTTCACTAGATAATGTCCAGGGTGTACGAATACCAATAAACCAATTTGTTTTGATCTTTTTCATGTTAGAGCCAAAGATGACCATCATCAAACCAACAACGATACTAATGGTAGCGCCAATGTCAATTTTCCAACCTATGTTGTATAGAGTGGTAATAAAATACATAAAACTTAAAAATGCAATTATGACAAACTGAAATATTTTATAAATATTAAAAAATTTAGCATAATTTGCTTTTTTGGGATCAAGTTTTGGTAACCATTGAAATAATAAATACATTCCTATCAATAAACCTGGTATAAAAAATGTGACGAAGTTTTTACTACCCCAGCCATCTGGCTCACCAGCCGCATTCCAATGAGTGACTACTTGATCTGGTAATTTGTCATAAAAATAAGCAGAAGCAAAAATAGTGATCAAAATCACTAGCCATGATAAATAATTCCAATGTTTAGCTTTCATAATATTTATTTTAATTTATTTTTGACAATTAGGACAAAAAGTTGTTCCCCTACCTCCTAATCTTACCTTTTTTATAATTTCTTGTCGACAACTTAAACATCTTTCTCCTCCTCTGCCATAAACTTTGAGCTGATCTGAAAAGTTTCCACTTTTAGCATCGCTATCTACGTAATTACTAAAAGTTGTTCCTCTTTTTTCTATCGCTTTTTTAATAATATACTGGCAAGTTTGAAATATTTTTTTCTTTTCAGTCTCAGTTAAGGTATTCAATCTTCTGTCTGGCAACACACCAGCTCGAAAACAAATTTCATCGGCATAGATATTACCAATACCAGAAATCATTTGCTGATTTAATAAAAATAGTTTTAAAATGCTTTTTTTCTTAGCTAATAATTTTTTAAAATTATTCCAAGTAAAATCACTTTGTAATGGCTCAATACCAAATTTCTTTTTAATTTCATCTTTAGTTTGGCTATTTACTATTTGCATATAACCAAACTGCCGTAAATCATTGAAAAATAGTTTAGAATTATCACTAAAATGAAAAATAATATGTGAATATTTATTTGGTAGACTATCTACTTGTGGCCAATCATGTCCTCCAGCTGTAACATCATTTTTTAAGACATAGATAAGCTGTCCAGTCATTCTCAAATGAACTAATAAATGATTTCCAGAAGCCAAATCAAAAATCAACAACTTGCCGATTCGATCAGCTCTGATTATCTGATTATTTTTTAAATTATTAATAAACTTAGATTTAACATCTTTAATCATGTTAGTTTTATGAACTTCAACTAACTTAATCTTTTTATTAATAATCTTTTGACTAAGATCTTGCCTAATTGTTTCTACTTCTGGTAATTCTGGCATATCATCAAAATAGCATGTTTAGGTATAAAAAAACAGCCTTTCGGCTGGTTATTGTAACGCCCTTCGGCTACGCTCAGGACATTCGACTTTGATATATATAAAATGTTATAGTAAGTGGCCAACGGCCATGAGCGGAGTTTTATGGAGTAAAACGCAGTCGAATGGAGCCGTCATTGAGATTTGAACTCAAGACCCCTTCCTTACCATGGAAGTGCTCTACCACTGAGCTATGACGGCACAGATTATGGTTGTTTCTTAATTAATTTTTCTTTCTTCAATTTTGTCCAGCTCTTTATTTGGCATTCTCTTATCATGGCCTCGCTTATTGTATTAAATTTCTCAGAATAAATAATTCGTATTGGACGTCTAGCCCTGGTGTATTTCGCACCTTCTCCTGCATTGTGCTTAGCCTCTCTTTGTATTAAATTACTTGTGTATCCCGTATAGAGGGTTTGATCATTACATCTAGCTAGATAAATATAGTATTTCTTCATTGCTTTTCTTTTTATCCTATTTGAATGTCCCTCGACTCTCTTCGTTCGCTCGGGACACTCGATTCTTTAAAAAGAAAGGTCAAAGGTGCTATCAAGCACCGGCGACCACGAGTGAGCTTTTGCGAAGCAAAAAGCGAATCGAGTGGTGGGCCGGGAGGGATTCGAACCCCCGAAGGCGAAAGCCAGCAGATTTACAGTCTGCCCCGTTTGACCGCTTCGGTACCGACCCATATAAAAATTATTGTCCGGTAATCCTGAGCAACGCCGAAGGATACCAGACCCATATAAAAATTATTGTCCGGTAATCCTGAGCAACGCCGAAGGATACCAGACCCATGTAAAAAATAAAAGTTGACTAAAACACTAGCCAACTCACAATATAATTGTATTATGATTAATGTAATTTATCAATATTCTCTATAAAATGAGCTATCTTCTGATTCTCTGGATTTACCTCTTTCAATCTACCTAAATACTTCTTGGCTAGTTCTTTATCTTGAATAATTATACTGATATTTATCAAAAAGTCAAGAACCTTAGGGTTATTTGGAGCTAACGACAATGCTCTTTGAGCTGATTCTAAAGCACTTTCTTGATCATCTAACTCTATATATACTTCTGCTAATGATAAAAAATTAAGATAATTATCCTCAGCCAAAGATATAGAACGCAAATATTCATCTTCAGCCTGCTTTAGATTACCACGAGTATGTGCTAGCTCTGCTAGAGAAGTAAAAACTCCTGCATCTTCATTGTGGGTTAACTTTAATAAATATTGCAAAGTTTCTTTAGCTTGCTCGTATTCTTTTTTATCTCGATAAACCTCTGCTAATATTTTATAAGATTCTATACTGTATTGGTCAATTGCCAAAACTTCTAATAATAAATTTTCTGCCTTATCGTACTCTTCGTTATTAATAGCGTTTTTTGCCTCTAATAACAATTCATCAACTGTCTGTGATTTATCAAGGCTTGAACTAAATTGTTGCAAACTACGACGACGTAAATCTTTTTCTAATTCTTTTAGTTTACTATAATTATTTTTGAACCAATCAAAAACTCTATCACGAGCCGGTAATGAAATATGTCGCCAACTAGAAAACACCTTTACTAAATCTCTTTTAATACGAGTCTTTAGAATATCTTCTTTTTTTTGCTTCACTTGAAAATGTGGCAAATTAGCTACATTGATATTTATTAATTTTGGTAATTTTTGAATTATTAACCAAATAATAAATATAAGCGAGGCAATGATTAAAATTGTAAATACAATATTAAACATAAATAATCTTAAGCTTTATTATTACTGCCAAAAATCTTGATTGTTTTTTCTACTTCTGCCTGCATAGCATCTGTAGATGGAGCCAAAATCTTACGCGGATCAATCATATCAGTCTTGGTATTAATATTCTTTTTTAAGGCATTTCTAAAGGCTATCCTTAAGTTAGTATCAATATTAATAGCAGAAACACCATTTTTTATAGCCTTTTTAAAGACTGGAGCAGATAAACCACTACCACCATGCAGTATAAGAGGTACTTTAACTAAATTAGCAATTTTTTTCAAGCGTACTTGATCAACTTTTTCAATGCCTTTAAAATGTCCATGAATAGTGCCGACAGCGATGGCTAAGGTGTCAACTTTAGTTTGAGCCACAAAATCAGCTGCTTCAACTGGATCAGTCATCATTTCCTCCATGTTTATCTCACCGGTTTTTAATTTTACTAAGCCTTCCTTGCCTAAAATAGCCCCCAATTCTGCCTGTACCCACAATTTTTTACGATGAGCTAATTTAATTATCTGCTTACTCAAACGAACATTGGTAGCAAATTTTTCTAAACTAGCATCAATATGAACAGAATTATATCCTACTCTAATACAATCCTTGATAATAGAAAAATCTTTTCCGTGATCCAAATGAATAGCGATTGGCACTTTCTTGCCAACAGTATTAGCCAAATTAGTCATGATGCCAAATAAGGTCTCAATATTAGAGTACTTAATAGCTGACTGTGAAGTCTGAATAATAACTGGCGACTTTTGAGCTACCGCTGCTCTGACAATGGCTAAGGTAATTTCTAAATTAGAAGTATTAAAAGCGCCAACAGCATAACCCTGTCGTTTGGCTTTGGTGAGAATTTTACTAATTGGTACAATCATATTTTTAAGCTTTTTTAATTAGATTAATAAACTCTTTAGCATCTAAACTTGCCCCGCCAATTAAAGCTCCGTCAATAACATCAATATTAGTAAACGAAGCTACGTTTTTGGAGTCAACTGAACCACCATAAACAATTTTTACTAAAGGTAAATCCTGATGCTCTAATACATCGATTAAACTTTGTTTTATAATCATAGCCGTATGCTCTGCTTCAGCTGGATTCATTGCTTGACCAGAACCGATTGCCCAAACCGGCTCATAAGCTACAATCAAAGTCTGTTCTGGTTTTATATCTATCTCTCGCAAGGCTTCTTGTACTTGCCTCATGATAACCACATCTTTTCTGCCTTCTTTACGTTGCTCAAATGTCTCACCAACACAAACAACTGGAGTCATATCATGTTTTAAAGCAGTGGCTACTTTTTTATTTACCAACTCATCTGTTTCTCCAGAAAATGCTCTTCTTTCTGAATGACCTAAAATAGCATACTGGCATCCTAAATCTTTTAACATTGCCAAAGAAATCTCACCAGTAAAAGATCCTTTGTCTTCATACCAAGCATTCTGACAAGCCATGTTAACTTTACTACTTTTTAATATTTTTGCTACTGCCTGCCAGCTTAAAAAATCTGGAGCAACAGCAATTTCTTTGTCTGCACCAAATTTAGCTTTACTAATTTCAGTTTTTAAATCCTTGGCTAACTGAATAGATTCTTCGGCGTTAAGCTTCATTTTCCAATTAGCAATAAGAAATTTTTTTGACATAGCTTTTATAAATTAAACAATTGAACAAAGCCTAAAGAAATAAGAGTCACTAAAATACCAGATAAAATAACCCCTAAAAATATATAAACAATTGATTCTTTCTTTTCTATACCAAATAACCAAGCAGCCATTGAACCAGACCAGGCTCCAGTACCAGGCAAAGGAATAGCTACAAAAACTATCAAAGCCACTTTACCTAATTTAGAATACCTACTATCAAATCTACCACGAGTTTTTATAAAAACACGCGCAAGCATTCGATCTGCCCATGGCCAATGTCGCCGCAACCATCTGGTAATAGGTTGCATGGTATAAACAATGATAACCGCTGAAACCATATCACCAATAATAGACCAAAAAAAAGCCTCCCATACTGGTAAATGTAATATCTCTAAAGCAAATGGTATAGAAAGACGTAACTCAGTCACCGGCAACATAGCCAAAATTAAAGTAACTATTTGTGGTGGTAAATTTAAAAATGCATCCATAATACCATTTATTATAAAACAAAAAGGCTTTTAAGACCAGCTAAAATTATCTAGCACCCAAGCTGATAAAATTTTTAAATCTTGAAAACGATCATCATGTGTAGCTGAGCCTAAAACTACCCCAATGACATTATGTCCATCTGCACCAGTAATCTCTGCAACCAAACAATATCCTGATGCTGTAATAAAACCTGTTTTACCAGCCACTACATCAAGATAGCTGTCCAATAATTTATTAGTTGAAAAAATACGATGAGCCTGTCCACTAACCGTTGTAAAACTATACACTCGTTTACTGGTCACTGCTTTTATATCTTCTTGCGACAAAGCTTCTTTAGCTAACTTTAATACATCTAAAGCTGTCGATTTATTATCTACGCTTAAACCTGTTACATCTACAAAATATGTGCTACTTAGACCCAAGGCTGTAGCTTTATCATTCATTTTTTTAACAAATTGCTCATTATCCATCCCTGTACTACGTACCAAAGCACGAGCTGCTGTATTATCTGAAGCAATTAAAGTAGTATAAAACAAATCTCTAACTTTTGCTCTTTCGTCTCTTTTTATATGTGGCACACCGCCATTGATCTCATCTTTTTGCTCCATAGTCATGATTGTTTGCCAACCAGGATTATGATCCAAAAAAACCAAGGCAGTCATTAACTTAGTAATACTAGCTAAAGAACGAACTTCATCAGCATTATGTTGCCATAAAATAGCCCCGCTATCTTTGTCCATGATTGCAGAATATTGAGAGGTAATTTTTACTCCCAAAGAATCTGGGTTTATTTTGTGAGGTAAAACTTGTTCTCCTTCAAATTTTTGTTGCGTTACTGAAATGTTTAAATTATCGTCAATATTTTCCAAATTAAAACTTGGCACATGCTGGATAGGCACGGTCAATAAATTGAGACCAAATAAAACTTTAGCGATTAACTCCCACATTAGATAATATCTGACTTATTAATTTTTTTATATTTTCCTAGAGGCAAATCTTCTATACTTAATTTACCTTCACTTAGTCTAGTTAGCTGAATGACTTTTAGATTAAGTTCTGCTAGCATTCGACGAATTTGTCTTTTCCAACCTTGATGTAAAGTGATTTCTAATTCAAATTTGTTTTTAATTTTTGCCTGATCAGCTTTTGCTAATCCTTCTTCTAATTTTATGCCGGTTTTTAATTTTTTTATTATATTATTATCTAAAACTTTATCAACGCGTACTAAATATTTTTTAGCAACCTTAAACTTGGGATGAGTTAATTGATAAGTTAAATCTCCGTCGTTAGTTAATAACAATAAACCTTGGCTGTTTTTATCTAGTCGCCCAACTGGATAAACTGCTGGAGTTTTTGGCACAAGCGCTAAAACATTTTGATCATTATATGGATCACTGACTGAACAAATATAGTCAACTGGTTTGTTTAATAAATAATAAACTTTTTCAACATCACCAACTATTTTGTTATCAAATTTTATTTCGTCTTCTGCGCTTACTTTAGTAGCAACTTCAGTAATTATTTTGTTATTTACTTTTATTTGACCTGCCAAAATTAATTCCTCAGCTTTACGACGAGAAGCAATTCCATGATTTGCCAAAAATTTTGCTAAGCGTTCAGTCATTCTTCTTCTGGTTTATCTTCTGACTTAGTTCCTTCTATTAAAGCTTGTAAATTTTCATCGCTGTTTAATTTGGCAAAATCTGGCAATTGTTCTACTGAATCAATTCCTAAATGACGCAAGAAATCTATTGTTACTGAATACATGGGCACTAGATCATCTTTATTCTCTCGAGCTTCTACTAAACCGCGGATTAATAAATTACGTAAAATTACGCTACAATTTACGCCACGAATTTGTTCTAATTCTTCTTTAGAAATTGGTTGTCGATATGCGACAATAGTCAGTGTCTCCAAAGAAGGCTTGCTCAACTCACCAGTTGTTTCATCTTTGAGATAAGATTGCAAAGCATCAGTATTAACAGTGTTAGTTACAAACTGAATTTTATTATTATTAACAGTTACATGAATTCCACTTTCATCTTTATTGTATTTCTCTTGCAAACTTTCTGCTAAATCCGAGACTTTATTCACATCAACATCTGCCACGCTAGCAATTTCTTTGAAACTCAAAGGCTTGCCCGCAGCGAGCAATAAACTTTCTACAACTGATAAATTTTTGTTTTCTGACATATTTTATAAAAATTATTCTACGAATTTAAAAGTAGCCAGCATTTCTTCTAGTAAAGCTGTATATTTATCTACTTCATTTTCATCAAAATCATAATAGATTTGAATATCATTAAATTTCTCATCTTCAAATTGTACACTTATTCCATCGTGCCCTGAATTTTTTCCATAAGACGAATAAACCATGCTAGCATTATTACCATCAATTATTATTCCATCTGAGGATTCTGCTAAAAAACCAAATCCAAGTGGTGGAACATTGATACTCAATGTAGACCCTTGAGCATCTTCAATTTCGAAATGTACTTCATCACTCTTAACCAATGTCCATGTATCAGGATACTTTATTTGGTAATTTCTAAAATTTTCCTCATTGCGCTCGTAAGTTAACCAACTATCTGTTGCTTTAGCAACCTCATCTTGTGTTTCTGTTACTGGGGATTGTTGTTGCCACCACCAGACACCGCCTAGAATAATAATGACCGCTAAAATTAAAATTGTTTTTTTCATAATTTTATTGATTATTGGATTATGTTTTATTTAAAATTTAATCTTTTGATTCTAAGTATTTACTAACTTCATCGTAAGCAATTTGCATTCTATTTATGAAATTTTTATCTGTAATATGTATATTAATATCATCTGAATACTGACTTAAGAAATTATCATGATCTTGAATTAATTCATCAATACGTTCTAAAGACTCAAGATATTTTTTAGCCTTGTAAAATTTTGTTAATAAATTTTTACTTAAGTCGATGCTAATAATAAAAAAATCATAACCATGCGAAATTAATTGCTCCTTAAAATCTGTCCATTCTCTATCAATACTTGCATCACAAATAAAAAAATGCCCATTTTTGATAATTTCCCCTAATCTGGCGTTACGTCTTTTGGCATGTTCATTATCATTAAAAACACCTAAATCCTCTATTATTTCAGAACGTATAGCATCATTATTAAAAACAGGTAACGATAATTTCGTGCTTAAATAATTAGCTATTGGTGTTTTTGAACTACCAACTGCACCTGCAAATGTTATGCATATTTTTTTGTTTTCTGACATATGTTATCTAAAATTTAATTCCGTCGCCATTGTGAGAAATATTTACTTCAGCAAAAAGTGAATCTTGACTGACTTCGATTTCTCTTTGTTTTACTAATTCTAACATTGCTAAAAAACTAACTACAGCTTCTGTCTTATCTTTTTTGCCATTGATCAGCTGAGTAAATGTAAGTTTAGAACTATTTTTAATCAAATCTTTGATATGTAAAATTTTCTCTCCAATAGAAATAGCCTTAGCCATTATTACTTTTGGTAAATTCACT
Source organism: bacterium (assembly GCA_018653315.1). GTDB lineage: Bacteria > Patescibacteriota > Patescibacteriia > UBA1558 > GWA2-36-10 > JABIAL01. Next base: position 55,547 of record JABIAL010000016.1, on the reverse strand, counting down.
ATTCTCTGAATTCTATTCAAAACAATCTGGAAAACTTCCGCCATGATATTAGTTTCTATGTTTGTCGGTGGTGCAAAACCTTCTTCTTTCGGTAACTTGTAGGGCGTAATACGAACAAAAGTTCTCTTATCTGTATTCCACATTTTCTGAATATATTTACTAGCATCATAGTACTGACGATAAATCTTCAATTGTTTTTCTAAATTCTGAACATCTTCGTCAGCTTCTAATTCTAAATTCGGTAATAAATGTTTTGATTTCAAATAAATAAGCTTGGAGGCAATTAACAAAAAATCTGCCACTTCTTCGCTGGCAATATCCTCACTGTTATCTATATAGTCCAAGTACTGATCAGTAATCTTGGCTAAAGAAATTTCGGTGATTTGTAATTTTTGTTTTTCGATTAGTTGCAAGAGAAGATCCAAGGGACCTTCAAATTGCTCTAAAGAAATTTTATGCATTATTTATTTTATTTCTTCAAACTTAAACCTAATTCATCTAGCTGTTCTTTAGAAACTTCACTTGGTGAATCCATCAAAGGATCATGTCCATCAGAAGTCAAAGGAAAGGCGGTTACTTCTTTAAGATTTTTCTCAGCCAATAAAACCATTAACAATCTATCTATACCGGGAGCAATGCCGCCGTGTGGTGGCACACCATATTTAAAAGCTTCCAGATAATGTTGAAATTGTTTTTTTTGCTCTTCTGAGAAACCAATTAAATCCCAAATCTTTTCTTGCAATTTGATATCATGAATACGAACAGCTCCTCCACCAACCTCAAATCCGTTTAAAACTAAATCATGTTGATAGGATTTTACTTTTTCAGGACTTTTATCTAATAATTTTACATCCTCTTCTTTTGGAGCAGTAAACATATTATGAGATGGTCCCCAAGTATCTCCAGCACCGATAAATTTATCTTCATCGGTTTGTTTTACAAATAATGGAAAATTTATAGTCCAAGCAAAGGCTAATTCATTTGGATCATTTTTATCTTTTCTCAAATCAGGCTTATCAGTACTATACTCCTTCATCACATCATCATAATCTAATCTAGGCCAAGGTTTTTGCGTTATTTTCTTTTCTGGAAATAATTTTTCTACCATAGTAGTAAACATGTCTTCAGTTAAATCCATTATTTCTTCCTGGGTCATGAAAGACATTTCCATATCTAATTGATAAAACTCACCCGGACTTCTATCTGCCCTTGCATCTTCATCTCTAAAACATGGAGCAACTTGAAAATATTTTTCTAAGCCAGCGATCATCAAAAGCTGCTTGTATTGCTGCGGAGCTTGTGGTAAAGCAAAAAAACTACCTTTATGTAAACGAGATGGTACTAAATAATCTCTAGCGCCCTCTGGTGTAGACTTGGACAAAATAGGAGTTTGAACTTCTGTGAAACCATTATCTGTCAAATAATTTCTAAAAAAATGAATGACTTTGTGTCTCATCTTGATATTATTAGCCATTCTTTCATGACGTAAATCTAAATATCTATGTTTCAATCTAAGCTCTTCATTGGCTTGTCTATCTTCATTGACGATTTCAAATGGTGGCGTTTCAGATTCAGAAATAACTGATAATTCTTTAGCTAAAATTTCTATCTTACCAGTTAATTGATCTTCGCGTTGTTGTTTTGCCCCGCGTTCTTGGATCACGCCTTTGATGCTGACGACAAACTCTGGACGAACATCATCCAAAATATCTGCACCAACTGTCATTTCACCTGGCACACAAACAACCTGGATGATTCCAGTAGAATCTCTCAGTTCTATAAAACCCATTTTACCCATCCGACGGTAAACATGCACCCAGCCTTTTAAATTGACTTCAGCGCCTGCTTTTAAATCTACTGTTTCTTTAATGTAATTTTTCATAATATTTTATTCTAAATCTTCTAAATTTAATGGAGCCGATGACCAGAATCGAACTGGTGACCTATTCTTTACGAGAGAATTGCTCTAGCCAGCTGAGCTACATCGGCAAAAATTATCCCCCGCCAACTGCCTGCCTTGCCTAAGCTTCTTGCCGTCGCGTAGCCGCTATGGCGAAGCACGGTAGCGTAGGCAGGAGCTATCTCGGCGTCAACTCGCCGAAGCGAGTTATCCTAAGGTTTAATTCTATAAATTGTTCTTGGAAATGGAATGGTTTCTCTAACATGTTGAATACCACAAACCCAAGTAACAATACGCTCTAAACCAAAGCCAAATCCTCCATGTGGCACAGAACCATATTTACGTAAATCTAAATACCATTGAAAATCTTCAACGGATAATTTATGTTCTTTAATGCGCTTCAATAAAACATTATAATCATCTTCTCTTTGTGAACCACCGCTAATCTCTCCATAACCTTCAGGAGCTAATAAATCGGCACACAAAGCCTTTGTTTCATCTTGCTCGTCTCTTTTCATATAAAAAGACTTAATAGCTGCGGGATAATGAGTAATAAAAATTGGGTTATCATATTCTTGGGTTAATTTTGTTTCATCATCAGCTCCCAGGTCAGCTCCATCTTTAATATCTGAACCTAATTCTTGTAATTTATTTACCGCTTCAGTGTATGTTATTTTATAAAAAGGCTTAATAATATTTTCTAAAGGTTTAATATCTCTTTCTAAAATTTCAAGTTCAGCTTTATTCTTCTCTAAAACAGCCGTCACCATAAAGCGAACTAAATCTTCTTGCACTTGCAAGTTTTCTGCTAAATCAATAAAAGCCATTTCTGCATCCATCATCCAAAACTCAGTCAAATGACGACGAGTCTTAGATTTTTCTGCTCTAAACACTGGACCGAAATCAAAAACATTCTTGTGAGCAAAAATTGCAGCTTCTAAATAAAGCTGACCACTTTGAGATAAATAAGCAGTATTATCAAAATAATCTAACTCAAATAATTCAGTTGTGCCTTCACAAGCATTTGGCGTCAAAATTGGAGAATCAATTTTAATAAAATCATTTTCTCTAAAAAAATCATAAGTAGCTGAAATCAAAGTATTACGTACTCTTTGAATTGCCCATTGCTTGGAAGAACGTAACCATAAATGTCTATTATCTAAAAGAAAATCTACACCATGGTCTTTTTTAGCAATAGGATACTCCTCTGCTATCTGATAAAATTCAAAATCTGTAACTTGAATTTCATATTCTTCTTTTTTGGGATGTTTAGAAACTTTACCAATAATTTTAACAGAAGTCTCTAAAGTGACTTTTTGTGCTTCCTGCCATTTTACTTCATCTAAATCTGTTGAATTTAAAATAGCCTGAGCAAAACCAGCCCCGTCTCTTAATTGCCAAAAGGCAATCTTTCCAGATGAACGAAAGTTGGATACCCAAGCTTTAATTTCTACTTCTTGATCAACAAACTGTGACAAATCTTTGATTGAAACTTGTTCCATAATTTTTATAATAATTTATTAAATAATACCTAAAATCAGAGAAAAATACAAGGAATTTTGTCATCCTGAGCGGAGTCGAAGGATGGCTGCCAGGACAGGACTCGAACCTGTAACATCTGCATTAACAGTGCAGCGTTCTACCATTGAACTACCTGGCAATAAATACAAAAAAACCGATCATTTTAAGACCGGCTTAGCAATTTAAATTAAATACCAAAAATTACCGGTCTATCAATCGGTTATTATCATTATTATTAGAATTATTGTATTTTTGGTAAGTCATATCTATATATAAACAGGAATGCTAAATTTTGTCAAGCTAGCGCAGACTCTGAGCGTAGTCGAAGAGTCAAACAAAAGACCGGCTCCCGCATTGCGGGAGCCGGCTCTAAATATAATTTATTCCTCTGTTTCCTCTGTTTCTTTCACAACAATAGGCTCTTTGATTATTTTAACATCATCAGTATCAGGTTGTGGTTCTGGAGTTTTTTCCACTTCTATCTCATTAACAACCTCTTCTTTTTTCAATTCCTGATCTTGAATATTAGAAAAATCTGTTTCTTCTAAAGGCTTTTTCTTTACAGGTGCTACTGATCCGCCACCGCCAATAAATTTGCTAGGATAGAATTTCTTGATCACTAGAGGCTCTACTGACTTTTCTGCAATGGTAACTTTATATAAAGTTTGCTGTAAACCATTCTCTTCCTTTAGTAGCACAGCAACCATATCACCAATGGCTAATTCATGATCCACTAATTGACCTATGCCCTCTTCACCTACCCAAGTAGACCAATAATCATGAAAAGTATAAACTGTAATATCCACATCTTTGAGTGCCTGCGCAGCATAAATACCAGTGAGATCAATGGTGGTGCAACCTTCGGCTCTATTAGATGAACAAGGGATAACTTCTTCTGTTGGTACAAACAATGTAGCGCCAGCATCAGAAAGATTATCTATCTTTACATCTGGTAATAACAAAGCATTATGTGTATCTATTGTAAATTCAGATAATAATATATCATTTCTAGTTTGATATATAACAGATACCTTATAAAAGCCCAATGCCTTACCATTGCTAGCTACAACCACTACACGAATAATATCGTTTGGTAAAACTTCAAAGTTTACAAGTCCATCTATTTGATCATTGACCCAAATTAATGAATTTGCATCTCCATCTCTTTCAATATAAACACCGCGATACATTGTATCTTCTTCTGTTTTTACGATAATGCCTTCTAAACTTTCTATGCAATCAGCTGTAGCACGAGTTGGATTACAAAGTTCAATTACTGCTCCTTGGTCATACCAACCAGCTATTTCTACATTTGGTAAGGCTAAAGCATTAATACCACCTACGGTAAATGCTGCCAAACTTACATTCTCCGTATAATCACCTTCAATAACTTGAATTTTATAATTTTTGATTGTGGCTCCATCTTCAGCTGTAACTTGCACAAAAATCATATCGTCTTGCACAAGTTGATATTTTTCTAATTGTTTTATTTCTTCTTCACCTTCAAAGAAGTCAAACTTTTCTGGTACAAATATAGCTTTACTGATTAGATTTTCATGATAAATAGAAACTGTAATATTTCTAACATCTTCATCTTCTGGTGTGATAAACACTCCATCCAAAGTAGTAATACAAGTAAAATAAGGACTTGCTTCACCATTTATATTTTCTGGACAAATATTAGCTATAGCACCTAAACTATTAATATCTTTCACTTCAATATTTGGCCACTCTAGAACTGGAGAGGTACCAATATTAAATTGGCTTAAATCAGCATTATCTGTTTGATTGACAACGCTCAATTTAAATAAATTTTCTGCCCGACCATTTTCAGCAACAATTGTTACTCTAATGATATCGTCTGGCCAAATCTGCATATCTCTTAATTGGTCGATCTCTTTGCCTTCCCAGATTTTTATTGGTGTGTCCCAAAAAGAAAATGGACTTCTACGTTCAATTTCAACCTTACTATGGCTAATATTTCTATCTCTAGCTTGTAGCATTAGGCCGCTCAAGGTAATTCTCTCGCCAATACCACCCACGCAAGGCTCTGGACCAACTACAGATGGATCGCAGAGATAATTATACATGTTTAAGATGGCACCTGGATCATCAAATTTTTTAACTTGCAAACCATCAAATGGTAGCACATCAACAAAATCAACATCAAAAATATTCAAATTAGCATCACTGGCTAAGGCATCGACGTTTAATTTAAATAAGCTCTGACTAACACCATCTTCGGCAATGGCAGTCACTCGAATGATGTCGCCTGGCAAAATTTCCTCCTTTGCTAACTTAGAGATTTCATCATTTTCCCACACTCTAGCTGGGCTATATTCTAACAATAAAGGATTATTACGTTCGATCTCAACTCTAGCATAACTACTCTTTTCATCAGCAGCAGCCAGAAAAACACCCATCAGAGGCTTACCCGGATGAAAACAAGGCCAAGCAGTTAATTCAGTTTCTTTACAAAAATAATCGTCTACTAACAAAGTTGCGCCGTCTTCATCAAAATCTGCTACTCGCAAACCATCAAATGGCAAAATGTTTATTTTGTCTACATCGAAAATACCTAAATCGGAATTAGTAGATAGCGGATCTTCTTCAGGAGGATTATCAGTTCCACCCCCGCCTCCACCACCGCCTCTTCTCGGTGTAGTAGTAGGAGTTGTTGTAGCTACTTCTTCATCAACTTCATCTAATAAATCTTGCAAATCTTCCCATAAAATCAAACATTGCGCTACCATAGCATCATTGATGTCTTCAGGATTTATACTAGCCATGACAATATCAGCTTCTATGCAGTCATCAACAGTCAAGTCTGTTAAATCTAATTCCTCTTCTTCAACTTCAACTACTGGAACTGGGACCAGTGGAACATTATCATTTGGCACGTAACCAAATAAACCGTAAGATTCCACATCAATATCACCTTCATTGTCAGTTTTTAATTTTGTTGGAGCTGGAGGAACAACATGAAGCATGTCTTTCTTAACCTCAACTTGTTTTACCACTTTATCAGATGGCTCAACTACTGTGTCTTCAGTTTTACCAAAACTAACTACACTTTGGATAGCTGCATAAGCACCAAGCATAAATAACATTGTGACTACAACTCGACGCTTAGTGAACTTTTGTTTAAAGCCGACGTTTTGGCCAGCAAATTGTTCATTGGACATAATAAAAATCTAAATTTTAACGATGTAATTATACTATATTTAATAGCATCTTGACAATAGCAAAATAAAAACCCCGCCCTTCGACTATGCTCAGGGCGGGGTTTTATAAAAAATGTTTATTCAATAATAGCTGGTTCGGTTTTCTTGACTTCAATCACTGGATCAATGCTAGTCACTTCTTTTACTTCTATAACTGGTTTTTCCTGAACTTTCTTAATCTTTTCTACCGGTGTAATTTGAATTGGCTCAATATTAATTGGCTCTTTTTCTATCTTTGCTGGAGCAGATCCTCCACCGCCAACTAATCTAGGCTTGATTTTTACAAGCTTGAGCTCAGTTGGTGTGATTACAACTTCTTCTATTTCAGTTGGAGCTGCTTTGATAGTAACTTTATACATTGCTTCGTGCCAAGCATTTTTGGAAACAACTCTTACCAAGACTACGTCATCAATAAAGAATTCCTCTTGGGCTAATAAATGAATTTCGTCATTCTCCCAAAGTTTCCAAACTTTATCACGTAATAGCGAAACGCCTATATAGCTCACGTCAGATTGAGTAGCTGAGACAATTAAACCTTTCAATTTAGTTGTAGTGCAAACATGATCAGACCAATCTGGACAATCTTCTGCATCATTAATATATAATACAGCGCCAGATTTATCTTTAATTTCTAAATTTTCTAGAGACAGAATATCATATTTATCAATAGCAAATTTATTCAGAGAAGTATCAATGAATGATTCATCGCTAATGTTAACTTTATATAAACTTGTAGTCTTACCATCTTCAGAAACTACAGTCACTCTAATTACATCACCTAATAAAATATCTTCTGTGTGTAATTGAAGAATCTCTTCGTTTTCCCAAACTAACTCTACCGGCATTAAACTAAGTCTTTTGATCTCTACTTTAATATAACTAAAGTCTGGATCACGTGGCTCAATAAAAATACCTGTTAAATTATCTTTTTCACTTATACATCTGACATTTGAAAAACTTGAGCGTTCACACTGATAATCTGACAAAATCAGATTAGCTCCCTCTTCACTGAAATTATTTACCTGTAACCCTGCCAAAGGTAAAACATCAATGAAATCAACATTAAATAGACTTAAGCTAGCGTCATTTACAACATCACCTAAAATACTTAGCTTATATAAATTTTGACTAGTAGCATCTTCAGCGATAACTGTTACCATGATAATATCACCAACTAAAATATTTTTTTCATGCAATTGAAGAATCTCTTCATTTTCCCAAACTAATTCTACTGGCAATGGACTAAGTCTTTCAATCTCGACTTTAATATAAGTAATATCTTCATCGGTTGGTTGTAAGAAAATCCCTACTAACTGTTTAAGTTGATCAACACAAGGATTAGCACTAAGTTCGATATCTGAACAGAGGTGATTATCTACAAATAATTTAGCTCCTGCGTCATCAAAACTTTCTACTTCTAAATCAGGAAGCACTAAAGCATCTATGACATCTACCTTAAATAAATTTAAACTAGCATCATCAGATAATGTAACAGATCCACCCCCACTTGAACCACCGCCTCTTCTTGGTGTGGTGGTAGGTGTAGTAGTAGCTACTTCTTCATCTTCAATATCTTCTAATAAAGCTTGTAAGTCCTCCCAAAGAATTAAACACTGTTCTACTACAGCATCGTTAATATCATCTGGATTAATACCAGCCATAACAATATCTGCTTCAATACAATCATCTATTGTTAATTCTACTAAATCAATCTCTTCCTCTACAGGCACCAGAGGGGCTGGAGGAATATAAGTGTTATAAGTTAATTGATCTTCAGGTTCTTCTTCTTCATCATCAATAACTAATTCATCAATAATTGTTTGCTGTGGTTCATCAACTACTACTTCGTCTTTATTATCATCTTTACCAAATACCAAAATACTTTGGATTAAAGCAAAAAGACCTAAAGCAATTATAAACCAAAAGAAAAACTTCTTTTTCTTAGGAGAACTTTCTTCAGGTTGTTCATTGTTTATTGCGTTAGTGTTGATAGACGCACTATCATTTGGAGTTTTTATGTCCATGTTTGATTGAGTGTTTTTTTGTTCTTCCATAATGAAGGTTTTAAATTTATTTTAATGTATTTATTTAATGAGTAAATATAGCATAAACTTACACTAAATGCCATGATTGTCAAGAGATAAAAACTAGATTTCATGGCAAAATGTTAATATATAACTATACCTCAAAAATCAAACCTTGTCAAGAGATGTCTTTTATATAATTATTTGAGCTCGATATTTAACTTCAACTTAATTAAAACAATCACTTTTAAACCAACTATAATAGTTAAATATTTCCAGATTTTAATAGATTTAATATTGGATAAAAACATTAATTTTTAATAAAAAGGTATAGAATAGTCTATACTATACAGCCTAAACAAGCCCTTACTATTGACAATACTAGATAGATGTATTAAAATACTAAATCAATGTTCTTTTGCATGTAAGGATCATGCATTTAATAATCTCAAATCAACAAATTACAGGAGGAAGCATGAGCTTCAGAAAGCGCATCAACGAAGAATTGGCTAAATTATCCACGACCGATCTGGAACAATGTCCGGTGACTAACAAGATTGAAGATGATGAAGTGTTACTAGGAGAAATGATGAACAACGTCGCTTGTTGTTCCTACGTAATCACTATGCTCATGAAGCAGAGGAGCTGAGGACGACCCATCGGGAATTTCACAATGAGGACGCCCCTGCCGACGACAAAAAAAGCGAACATAAACAGCGTCATGACACCCTATTGACATCCATTCGGATGAACGACTTGATCACTGGGTATCTAAATGATGCTATGTGGGCCTCAATTCAATACCAGACCTTTGAGCAAATGTCTGATTTAGACAGCACTGCTATCCGAGAAAACTGGCAACTCGTTGGTTGCAAGGAGAGTAAAAAAGGACACCACGTTGAAGTCATCGCAATCGGCCTTGGCAGTGGATTCCCCTTCTCTTTCCCTGGCTAAAGAACTCTGGCTAATAAATAGCCTCTCCGGTGAGTCATACAACTTGCCGGTTTTTTTTAGATAAAAAAATCCCCCGTAGCGTACGCACGCTACGGGGACATTGAATTAACAATTCACCTATTCGAAGGCAAAGGTAATCTCTGCTTTCAGTTCACCTCCTTCCAAATCGCCTGCCTTAGCATCGTAAAATAGCTTGGCAAACGAATTCTTGCTGTAGGACCAGGACAAACCGGTCAACCAGGCCTCTGGTAATTGATCACCGAAATCATACTGAGCATACAACTGCAATGATGGATGCCAGATTTTCCAGTGATGTTGCACAAAGAAAGCGTGACCTAAGTCATCATCATCAAAATGTGCCCAACCGATAAAAAGATTTTCCAGGTACTTGCCCAGATAATCACCAGCCAAAACAACGGTGTGTCCAACGCTTTCTTCCCAGCCCATTGCCAAAGAGCCAAAGCTCATAGTAGTGGCAAATTGACCCTGACCAAAGGTAGCTGCCTTGAAGTTAAAAAGACTAAAGTCATACCACAGCGCTGCTCCCGGACAGTAAACCGAAAAATTTCCTTCAGCATCTGGCCAACGCGTCAAAGGTAGACCAGCTGGTCCAGGATAGAAGTACTGTATTGGATTGAGGTATTGTCCAGCTAATAGTGAAGCTTTGCCGCCACGCCAATCACGATCGAACTGCGCATAGGCATACTTCATAGCCGAAGCGCTGAGATCGTACTCAAATCTGACCATGAAATCATCCGATAGCGTCTCACTGTAAGGATGAGCTTTGAAACCAATACGAGCCCAGCGCCAATTATAATCAAATTCCTGATTCGTCTCAGCGTTCAAACTGGCAAAGCCATAAACATCAAGTGAAGTCGATGCATTTATTTCAGCTGCTTGCACAATTGAAAAAGAAAGCACCAAAATCCAAAGCCAAAAAATCAAGTTCTTCATTGTCTTGCCTTTCCGTTATTCTTCTGTGTTGTTATTGAGTGATCAAGTTGTATAGAGCTAATATATGATTAAAACATATTTTTTAAAATATGTCAACCCAAACTAAAAACCGCGTACTAACACGGTTTTCTATTTTATTCTTTTTTATTTTCTTTCTAAGTGTTCACAACGATCAACTATCTCCCCTGTTTTATATCTTTTATGATGCATAATTGTCTCTCCAATAATACAAGCGATATCTGCTGGCTGATACAAAGCTTTACGGCCTTTTTTAAATGCCTTTTTAAATAAATTAGTATTAGTAGCTCCTGGGGTAAGACTTAAAACTTTTACTTTCTTTAGGTCTTTAGCTAAAGCCTGACTAAAACCAATTACACCAAACTTAGAAGCACAATAAACTGAAAATTCTTTTTTACCTACCAATCCCGCTCCCGAAGAAATATTTATAACTAAGCCTTTATTTTTTTCCAAATTAGGCAATAGATACTTTGTTATAAAAATCATTGCTTTCAAATTTACATCCAAAGTCAATTCAATCATCTTATCCGCATAATCCACTAACTCTCCGACCACCACTACACCAGCATTGTTAACTAGAACATCAACTTTAACATTCTTTAATTTACTAGCTAATCTTTTAATAGCACTGACTTTGGTTAAATCAATTATATAAGTCAAAACCCGAACTTGTTTATCTTTGGCTAGCTTATCTGCTTGTTTTTGCCAAACGCCTTTAGTCTTATCTATTAAAATTAAATTAAAACCTTGCTCAGCTAACCACTGAGCCGTTGCCCAGCCAATCCCTCTAGCGGCACCAGTAATTAAAACTGTTTTGTTTTTAAGCATATTTTTTTTTATGTTTCTTATAATAAAGTATAAATAAAGCTTTAGTAATTTCAATGGTTAAAATAACCAAAACTAAAAATAATAATATAATCTCCCATTCAGTCCAACCAAGTGGAACAGTATGTAGGGCTCTGTTTAAAAATGGCAAATAAATAGCTGATACTTGTAAAGCTATGCCAAATAACACGGCCATATTTAAATATTTATTCTGAAAAGGATGTGAAGTAAAAATACTGTGTTTTAAATTACGGATGCTAAATACATAAAATAATGTATCTAATCCTAAGGCTGTAAAGACTACTGTTCTAGCTAAATCAAGATCACCAGTTCTGTTCCATAAAAACCAGAAGAGAGCTAGGCTAGCCATAGCAGTAATAATACTAATTGCCCCAATTAAAAATTTACCCTCAAAATTAAGCAAAGACTTAAACTTGGCTCCCCGTCTATCTTTCATCACCTCTTCATCTTCTGGTTCCATGGTCAAGGCTAAATTCGGTAAACCATCACTAACTAAATTTATCCACAAAATCTGAGCAGTAATAATTGGTAAAGGCCAACCTAAAAGCATCGCCACCACAATAATAATAATTTCTGAAAAACTATCTGATAACAAATACAACATAACTTTACGTACGTTATCGAAAATAACCCGCCCTTGTTTAATAGCGGTCACTATAGTTTTAAAATTATTATCCAACAAAACCAAATCAGCTACCTCTTTGGCTACATCAGATCCAGAAGAAACTACCACACCAATGTCAGCTGCCTTCAAAGCTGGAGCATCATTAACTCCATCGCCAGTCATCGAAACTATCTCTCCTCGCTTTTGCCAAGCTTTTATAATTCGTAATTTATCGGCTGAAGTAACTCGAGCATAAACTTGGATGTTTTTGATTCTTTTATCTAGCTCTTCATCACTAATCTTTAATAAATCATCTCCACTCAAAATATTAGCTGCCTGTACCTTTAAACCTAAATCAGAAGCAATTTTTTTAGCAGTAAATTTATTATCCCCAGTAATAATAATAGTGCGGATGCCCGCTTTCAAGGCTGCGTCTAATGTTTCTTTGGTTTCTGGACGTAAAGGATCAGACAAACCCCATAAACCAACAAAAGTCAGATCAAAAGGATCGTCTTCACATGATTTTATATCTGGGTATTTTTTTGGAATTAATTTATATGCACCGGCTAAAACACGTAAACCGTCTTTACTAAAATCTTCTAGCGTCTTATTAAAAGCCTCTGCCTTAGCCTCTGTTAAATTACTTTTCTTATTATTGTTTAGATAAGAAGAAGAAAATTCTAATATCTTTTCTGGGGCTCCTTTGATAAAAATAATATCATGACGGTTATCATAACTATGTCGTGTCACCATGTACTTATAACGAGAATCAAAAGGAATTTCGTCTTTCCGACGATAACGACGTTGCAAATCATCTAAATTATGTTGTGAGCCACTAAATAACAATAAAGCTTTTTCAGTTGGACTGCCTAAGACTACCCAATCTTCAAAACCATCATCAATATTTTGAACACTAGAATCATTACATAAAGTAGCAATCTCTAATAACTTTTCAATTTCTTTATCCTTTGCCTCATCTTTTAGAGAGTTAGTAGCCAAATCTATTAAATGCTTATTAGTAGCAATTTTTGTTACTCGCATTTCACCTTCAGTCAAGGTGCCGGTTTTATCTGTACATATTAGAGTAGTGGAACCAAGTGTCTCAGCAGATACTAATTTACGCACCAAGCCATTGTTCTGCAAAATACGCCGCATGCCCATAGTCAAAATCATTGTTACACCGATCACCAAACCTTCTGGAATAGCAGATACCGCTAAAGCTATCGCTACAGTAAACATTTCTAACATTGACTGACCTTCTATTAACCCCAAAAAGAAAACAGTCATGGCAATTAAAACTATAATTTTCGTAATATTTTTAGCAAAACTATCTAAATTTTTCTGCAAAGGTGTCTGCTCGTCATCTGTTTCTTTGAGCATGGTAGTGATTTTACCAATTTCAGTATCAACGCCAATGTGGGTAATTACGGCTAATCCTCTGCCTTCTACTGCCAAAGTACCCATGAAAACTGAATTATCCCTTTCCGCTAAAACAGTTCCTTTATCTAATGGTTTAAGTTCTTTTTCTATTGGCCAAGATTCACCAGTCAAAGTTGCTTCATTTACCTTAAGGTTGTTTATAGACAACAATCTTCCGTCTGCTGGCACTCGATCACCAGCTTGTAATAAAATAATATCTCCAGCTACTAAATACCTAGCTTCTACTTTTATCTCATGACCATCTCGCAAAACAATTGCTTCTTTTTTAACAACTTTACTTAATTGCTCTAAAGATCTATTAGCCTTTTTTTCTTGCCAAAAACCAATAGCCACATTTAGACCAACAGCTGCAAAAATAACATAGGCATCAACAAACTCACCAAAAATAAAACTAACCAAGCCAGCTATTAACAGTACATAAACTAAAGCACTTTTAAACTGAGAAAAAAATAAACGCCAAGCTGAAAACTTCTTAGCTTGGGCTAAAATATTTAATCCATATTTTTCATTTCTCTGGCTAGCCTCTTTAGACGACAGGCCAGTTTTCTTAGTATTTAAAGTTTGGAGTATTTTACTGATATCCAAACTATGCCAAACAATTTTTGTTTTGCTCATGTTAATATTATACCATAATTTACTAAAAAATAAATCAACTTGGCAGATAAAGCTGCGGGATTGATTTTTTCTTCAAAAATCAGTAAGATTAAGCTAAACTAACAATAAAATTATGACTGTCTTAGATACTATTAAATCAAATATCCAAACAAACATTGCGGATATTTTTAAAATTGGTCTTGAACTAAAACAAATAGAATTAAACTTTCCACCAAATAAAGATTTAGGGGATTATGCTCTGGCTTGTTTTGATATCGCTAAACTAAGCAAACAAAGTCCAAATGAAGTAGCTAAAACTCTAGCTGATAAATATAAATTAGATGATTTAATAGTTTCAGCTAAAGCAGCTGGCCCATATTTAAATATCACCATAGATAACAACCTATTTGCTCAATTATCTTTAGCTGATCTAAATGATAAAAACTTTGGCCAAAATATTTTTGGTCAAGACAAAAAAATAATGATTGAATTTTCTGGACCAAATACTAATAAACCACAACACTTAGGTCATGTAAGAAATGATGTCTTAGGTCAAACTTTAGTAAATCTACACCGTGCTTGTGGTTTTTCAGTAATTCCAGTCAATATTATTAACGATCGTGGCATTCATATTGTTAAAAGTATGTTGTCCTACCAAAAATGGGGCAACAATGAAACGCCAGAATCTACTAAAACTAAAGGTGATCATTTTGTTGGTATTTATTATGTTAGATTTAATCAAGAACTAAAAAAAGAAAAAGAACAATATTATATAGAAAATACAATAAACTTAGACAAGCTTTCAGATTTAGACAAAAGAAAAACAGAAGAAGAATTTTTAGCTCAATCTCCTTTAATGCAAGAGGCACAAATAATACTTAAACAATGGGAAGATAACAATAAAGAAGTTCGTCAGCTGTGGCAGACCATGAATGACTGGGTTTACCAGGGATTTGAGGAAACTTATACAAATCTAGGTATTACTTTTGATAAAGTATATTATGAAAGTGACACTTATCTTTTAGGTAAAGACATGGTTGAAGCTGGATTAAAACAAAATGTTTTCTATAAAAAAGAGGATAATTCTGTTTGGGCTGATCTATCTGCTGAAAACCTAGATGATAAATTAGTTTTACGTGGTGACGGAACATCAGTTTATATCACTCAAGATTTAGGTACAGCTAAAGATCGTTATGATGAATTTGAATTAGATAACATGATCTATGTAGTTGCCAATGAACAAAATTATCATTTTAAAATCTTATTTTTAATTCTCAAAAAATTAGGATATAATTGGGCAGATAATTTACATCATCTAGCCTATGGTATGGTTAATCTACCTGACGGCAAAATGAAATCTCGAGAAGGCAATGTAGTTGATGCTGACGACATGATCAAAGAGATGAAAACTAAGGCAACGGATATCATGGCTAAAGCCCAAAAACAGATTAAAACTACAGCCAAACAAGATCAGCAAACAGCTGAAATGGTTGGTCTTGGTGCTTTAAAATTTTTCATGCTTAGCACCAACCCCCAAAAAGACATGACTTTTGATCCGCAAGCTTCAATCTCTTTTGATGGTTATACTGGCCCGTTTATTCAATATACTCATGCTAGGATCAATAATATTCTTAAAAAAGCAGCTAATATTCCTGTGCTAGAAGATTTAGATAAAAAACTAAAGCTTAATGATGAAGAAAAAATCTTACTCAAATTACTTTTAAACTTCCCTGAAACTATTACTCAAGCTACTATTAGCTATAATCCTGCTACTCTAACTCAATATTTATTTGAACTCGCTAAAATATTTAACCACTTTTACCAACAACATTCTGTCTTGCAGGCCGATGATGAGAATACTAAACATCTTCGTTTACAATTATGTCTACAAACTAAAAAAATTCTAGCTAAAGGACTAAAATTATTAGGAATAGAAGCTCCGGAGGTGATGTAATTTTATTTTTTGTTCCAAGGGGGCACATCCCCCTTGAACCCCCTTTGACAATTAAGCTAAAATACCCTATAATAAAGCTCGTATTTTACACATGCGCCTATAGCTCAGTTGGTAGAGCAGCAGCCTTTTAAGCTGATGGTCGTAGGTTCAAATCCTACTGGGCGCACCAAGCTTCGACAAGGACTACGGCGAGCTCAGTCGAGCCGCTTCAGCTTGGAGAAACTTGTCCTGAGTGACTTCGGAGAATAACGAGAAGGAATCGAAGGACACACATCATCTACACACAAGGTTAAAGCCTTGTTTTTTATTTTCTATTTACAAAATAATAAATATATATTAAGATATGAACATAAACGTACTTTCGGCGGACATCTGTCCGGCCCTGTCTAATGGCAAATGGAAGCTAACTCTAAGGAGGCTGCTTATGATTGTGTTTAGCCCTTCGATCAACACCCAGCGTTTCGACGCCACGACAAACAAAGCCAAATAAACACACGAGCGCCGCAGTAATGCCGGCAAAAATCAGATTTGATCAGTAACTAAGCTGATCAACAGCCTATAACAATCTGATAAAGCATTGCATAACACGTTTAAGACACCCGTCTGCTATTGTAGACGGGTTTATTTTTTTGGATAAAATGGGTATAAACTGTCGATAAAAAACACCTTGAAAAATCAAATAAAATAGAGTAAGCTAAGTCTACTATGAGTAAATTGCCCCCACAAAATCTAGAAGCTGAGGCTTCCTTATTAGGTGCTATCCTAATAGACAAAGAAGCTATTATTAAAGTTGCTGACGGAATTACTCCGCATGACTTTTATAATAATAAGCACGGCATGATCTTTGAATCTATTTTGGATTTATTAGATAAACACGAGCCAATAGATATTCTTTCTGTTGGTAATCGTTTAGGTGAAAAAAAACAACTAGAACAAATTGGTGGTAAAGCATATCTAGCAGAACTAACAGCCGCTGTACCTAGCGCCTCTCATGTTAAATCTTATGCTAATATTATTCGTAAAAAATCTATTTTACGTCAATTAGAGACAGCAGCCGCAGAAATATCTGAATTTTCTTTTTCTGAAGAAGAAGATGTAGAAAAAACATTAGACAAGGCTGAACAAAAACTTTTTGCTATTTCCCAACACTCACTAAGGCAAAATTTCATTCCTGTCAAAAATATCTTGCAAGATACCTTTAATCGTATTGATGAACTACATAAATCCGGTGGCAATGGTGTACGTGGTATTCCTACTGGCTATAATGATTTAGATAAGCTATTATCTGGTTTCCAAAACTCTGATCTTATTATCCTAGCGGCTCGTCCTTCAGTTGGTAAAACTACTTTAGCTTTAGATATTTTACGTACTATTGCTGTAAAATCTAAAATTCCAGTTGGCATCTTTTCTTTAGAAATGTCTAAGGAACAATTAGTAGATAAACTATTAGCCACTGAAGCTGGGGTTGATCTTTGGCGCATGCGTACTGGTAAACTATCCGACAAAGAAGATGATGATGATTTCCCTCGTATTGGTCGTGCCATGGGTGTATTATCTGAAGCGCCAATTTTTATCGACGATTCAGCTGGAGCTAATATCATGGAATTACGTACTAAAGCTCGTCGTTTAAAAATGGAACATGGCGTAGGATTTTTAGTTATCGACTATTTACAATTAATGGAAGGACGTAGTAATGAAAATCGTGTCCAAGAAATTTCTGAAATATCCCGTGCTTTAAAACAATTAGCCAAAGAATTAGATATACCTGTACTAGCATTATCTCAATTATCTCGAGCAGTAGAAAACAGGTCACCAGCTATTCCAAAATTAGCCGATCTACGTGAATCAGGTTCTATTGAACAAGATGCAGACATTGTTATGTTTATTTATCGTAAATCTAGAGATAAATCTCGTGATTGTCCTGAAGATGAAAAAAACTTAGTTGAATTACACATAGAAAAACATCGTAATGGTCCAACTGGCATCATCAATTTATTTTTTGATGATACTAAAGTGACTTTCCGTAGCATGGAAAAACAACACATCAATGCTAATACTCCGCCTCCAGTCGAAAATGAGCCACCACCTATTCAACAAGTTGGTGGCTGGCAAAATATGAATGAGGACAATGCAAAACCTAATACATAATAAAATAATTTAAAAATTATTAATAAACAAAAATATGTTCAACAAACTAAAACAATTCAACGATTTAAGAAAACAAGCCAATGACTTAAAAAGCATGATGGCTAAAGAAAGCGTTGAAGTAGAAAACAAAGCTGTAAAAATTATCATGGATGGTAACCAAGAAATTAAAACTTTGGATATCAAACCAGAAATGTTATCTGCTAATAATAAATCTGACTTAGAAAAAGGTATTAAAGATGCTGTAGCTGAATGCATCAAAAAAGTACAAAGAAAAATGGCAATGAAAATGCAACAATCAGGAGATTTTAACTTTCCTGGAATGAAATAATCCCTCAACTACGTTCGGGATGACAAAAAATTTAGTATAAATTAAAATATTAATTTAATCCACCATAGTGCATCTACCAGATTTCATCCAAAGGCTAATAGCTGAATTCGATAAACTACCGGGAATTGGACCAAAAACTGCCTCCCGCTTAGTTTTTGATTTACTACATCGTAAAGAAGACATTAAATCTTTTGCCGATGCTCTTAACGATGCGCATGGACAGATTCATCTTTGTCCGCAGTGTTTTAACCTATCTGATAATGATTTATGTAATATCTGTGGTAATCCAAATCGTGACCAAACCGTAGTTTGTGTTGTGGCTCATAACCAAGATGTAGAGGCAGTAGAAAAAACCGGACAATTTACTGGCACTTATCATTTACTTAATGGTGTAATAAATCCTTTAGATGGCATCACACCCGATAAACTAAAAATAAGTGAACTAGAACAAAGAATAGTAGATAAACAAGTTAAGGAAATAATTTTAGTTTTAGATCAAAGCATGGAAGGTGAAGCTACGGCTATTTATCTAGCTAAGCTATTAAAAAAATATGATATCACAACAAGCCAATTAGCACGTGGCATTCCGATGGGTGCCAATATAGAATACACTGATGAAATTACTTTATCATCAGCTTTAGAAAATCGTAAGAAAATATAAAAACACCTCAGTCAATTGAGGTGTTTTTTAATATAAGTAAATTTAATTTAAGCTACAATCTTTTCAATCTTGATCTCAGCTTGGTGTTGACGATGACCAACTGTTTTTTTATAACGAGTTTTAGCTTTGTATTTAATCACGGTAACTTTTTTATCTTTGTAGTTACGGATTAATTTAGCTTCTACTTTAGCAGATTTTACTATTGGATCACCCATAGTGACATTATCCTTATCATCAATCAATAATAAAACTTGATCAAAAACTACTTTGTCTCCATCTTGATTATCTGGTAATTTTTCGATGCTCAAAACATCACCTTGTTTTACTTGATATTGTTTTCCACCAGTTTTAATAACAGCTAACATAATTTTCTATTTATAATATTTTTACAAAAAAGTATCCATAGATTAACAAAAAATAAGCTTATTGTCAACTGTTTTATCCCCTTTTTTCTTGCTATTGACAATATATATAAAATATGATATAATACCGAAGAATAGCACAATTGACAACACAAAGCAGGAGAAAGACATGACGTTTTTCAAAACAATTCTTATGAGCATGCTACTTTTTACCCTTATTCTAGGGTGCGAAACTAATGCCAAGCTTGGCGATCTTGATTTTCAACTCAAAACAGATGGCAACAATTCATTGATTGAATACAGTGCAGATAGCCTGTGGTTTCCAGCTGAAACATTTCGAGATACTTGCTCGATCTATAACCCGCATCCGCCACTCAAATTTCTACGGATCTACAAGTATTACGTAGACCCAAATGAAGGAAATTGGCAGTATGTCCGACATCAAATCTTAAATAATGATTACTCTGCTACACGACTAGCAGATGTTCGCTATCAAGCCGGATTAGACGGCGGCTTCTATCGAATTGAGTCAATCTTAAGATCTGATAGCAGCGTAGTCTCTCGACGAAATCTACACTTAATCAGACGATAATACCCTGCTGGACCTCGACACAATACACAACATCAGTTGTTGAGTGTCGAGGTTTTTTATTTAAACAAAATCATTCCAGACTCGCTCTGGCTTTTTTTGTTTACGTAAAATAATATTTTGTACAGTTAACAAACCTAAAAGCACACACTTAAATCTGCGTTGTCCTACTTCTACGCCTAACAATTTTAAAACATCCTTATGTTTTAAAATTAAAACTTGCTCAATAGTTTGATCAATTATCGATTCACTTAATATCGACATAGCAGCCTGAGAAATAGCACAGCCTTGTCCTTGAAATTTAAGATCAATAATTTTATCATCTTTTACTTTTAAATCAACAACTAAAGTATCTCCACAAGAACGATTAACCTGCTTGCCAGACATACTAGGATTATCTATTTCTCCTTGATTACGAGGACACTTATAGTGATCCATTACATTTTGTGCATATATATCCATCTTATTTAAATTTAATATAAATTTTTTGTAATTCTTCTACTAATTTATCTACTTCCTGTTTGGTATTATAAATAGATAAACTAACTCTAGCTGTAGCTGGAATTTGTAAATAATCATGTAAAGGCTGGGTGCAATGTTGGCCAGCTCTAATCATAATCCCTTTTTCACCTAAAATATCTGCCACATCATGAGCATGTACACCTTTGATATTAAAAGCTAACACTGGTAAATGATTAACTAAATTTGTACTACCATAAATCTTTATAAAATCAAGTTTCGACAATTTAGTTAATAAATATTTAGTTAAATCTACTTCCTGAGCTTTAATTTCTTTCCAGCTAATATCTTGAATAAAATCAATAGCTGCTTTTAAGCCAATAGCCCCGACAATATTTGGTGTACCAGCTTCAAACTTATGTGGCAAGTCATTTACTGTAAAATGATCCAAGAATACTTCGCCAATCATATCTCCTCCGCCTTGCCAAGCTGGCATTTTATTTAATAAATCTTTTTTGCCATATAAAACACCAATGCCAGTTGGGCCAAACATTTTATGCCCAGAAAAAACTAAAAAATCACAATTTAATTTTTGTACGTCTATTTGTTGATGGCTAATACTTTGAGCCGCGTCAACTAAGCTGACGACGTTATTTTTCTTAGCTAAATCTAGTAATTTATCTATATCATGCGTTAAACCCAAAGTATTTGAAGCACTTTGAATACTTAGTAATTTCACTTTTTTGTTATTTAATAACTTTTCTGCTTCTGATAAATCTAACTCACCAGATTTATTTAAGTCTATAAATTCTAAATTTATATTTAACTCTTCTTTTAGCTGTAGCCACGGCACAATGTTTGAGTGATGTTCACAAATAGATAAAACAACTGTATCGCCTGCTTTTAAAAACTTACGGCCAAAACTCTGAGCAACTAAATTTATGCTTTCCGTAGTATTACGAGTAAAAATAATCTCTGCAGCAGATTGAGCATTAATAAATTTAGCCACCGAAATTCTCGCCTCTTCATACATCTGAGTAGCCTGATCTACCAAAGGATTCAGACCACGATGAATATTAGAATTATATTTACTATAAAATTCACTAACAGCATTTATTACTACTTGCGGTTTTTGAGAAGTAGCTGCGTTATCAAAATAGATTAAATCTTGACCATTAATCTTTTGTTTTAAAATAGGAAATTGTGCTCTGATATTTTTCATGATAATTTATTTTTTAATAAAGCCTCAATTTTATTTTTAATTTCTTCATTTGGTAGTTTATCTAAGAAAGATTGAAAAACACTTTGAATTAATAATTCTTGTGCTTGAATCTTATCTATTCCCCGACTATTCAAATAAAATAATTGCTTTTTACTTAAATTACTAATTCGAGCAGAGTGCGAAGCATTTACTTGGTTAGTAGCTACTTTCAAAGCGGGAACTAAACTAATTTTTGCCTCTTTACTTAAATTAATAGCCGACATTTCTAATTTAGCATTTGCATCTTTTGCTATCTGGTCAATAATAATACTACTGTAATAACCAGCCCTGGCCTGATCTTTGACAATGCCTTGAATTGTGAAGACACCCTTAGCCTTCGGGTAAAGAAAATTATTTTTGGCTTGAATATTTAAATTATTCTTCTGATCAGCTAAAAATACTACATTATGATCAAGCTCTGAATGACTATCTAATTGTTGTTTTAAAGTAACAGTAAAATTGCTTCCTAAATAACAATAATAATTTTTTAACCGAGTATTAATACCCAATTTAATTTCTCTATCTTCTATAATTGGACTAGTTATATTTTTGTTAAACAAATAAACATATTCAACATTGATGTTATCAGCAATGCTAATATTAGTTTTGAATTTATCAAAATCTTTACTATCTTCATCTATCACTTCTATCACCACACTATCTTCATCTACTACAATGTTTCTTTTTTTATTTTTAAGTGGTTCAATATAGATTATTTTTTTATTAGCTATCATACTATCCTATCCCTCCTTCTATTTCTAACTCTATCATTCTATTCATTTCTACTGCATATTCCAGAGGTAACTCACGTGTAATTGGCTCAATAAAACCATTAACGATCATATTAATAGCTTCTTCCTCGCTCAAACCACGAGATTGTAAATAAAATAAATCCTTGGCTGAAATCTTACCAGCTCTGGCTTCGTGAACCACTGTAGCTGTAGCATTATTTATTTTCATCACTGGTATAGTATCCGAATGGGAATTATCATCAAGTAATAAAGCATCACAATTGACGCTAATCGAAACATTGTCTGCCTTAGCACTAATGTCTACCAAGCCACGATATAAAGACACGCCCCCGCCTTTAGAAATACTTTTCATTACAATATTTGAACTTGTCTGTGATGCTAAATGAATAACTTTAGCTCCAGCATCTTGAATTTGTCCTGAATTTGCAAAAGCCAAACCAAGATGATCAGCAGAAGCACCAAGACCCTTCAAAACAGAACAAGGATAAAGCATGGTCACATTACTACCAAAATTACCTCCAACCCATTCTATTCGGGCATTTTCCTCTACAATCGCTCGTTTAGTATTTAAATTGTAAGCATCTTTACTCCAACTTTCAACACTACTGTAACGAAAACGGGCATTCTTTTTTACATAAATTTCTACACAACCAGCATGCAAAGAATCTACTCCGTATCGTGGTGCACTACAACCTTCAATATAATGAGCTTGAGCATCCTCCTCTACGATAATTAAAGTATGTTCAAACTGGCCCATGCCCTTAGCATTCATTCTAAAGTAAGCTTGCAAAGGCAAATCAATATTTACCCCTTTTGGCACATATAAAAATGTACCACCAGACCAAACAGCGCCGTGTAAAGCGGTAAACTTATGCAAGTGAGACGGTACTGCTTTCATAAAATATTCAGACATTAACTCTGGGTATTTTTGTAAAGCTACATCCATGTCCTCAAAAATAACGCCCTGGTCTTGCCATTGTTGTTTTAGATTATGATAAATCACAGTTGATTCATATTGAGCACCTACACCAGCCAAAGCTTTTTGCTCTGCTTGAGGAATGCCTAGTTTATCAAAAGTATTTTTAATATCTTTCGGCACATCTTTCCAATCCGTAGCTTGCTGATCATGAGCTTGGGCAAAATAAGTAATTTTATCCAAATCTAATTTAGATAAATCAGGTCCCCAATTTGGCATTGGCATATTTTTAAACAACTCCAAACTATCCAAACGATGTTGTAGCATCCAATTTGGTTCATGTTTACTAGCCGATATTTGTTTAACAATTTTTTTAGTCAAACCACGGCTAGTAGCTTGCATATAAGGCGCTGGATTAGCATTGCCCCATAACTTTTCTTTGGTATCTTTAGCTTTGGACATATGATTTAAAACCTGCTTTTTGCACTTCCTTAATTAAATCTTGACTACCAGATTTAACAATCTGACCATCAATCATAATATGGACATAGTCTGGTTTAATATAATCCAAAATATTTGGATGATGAGTGATTAATAGAACTGCTCGATCTTTAACTTTAAATTCCTTAATCGCTTGATGTAAAAGTTTAATAGCATCAACATCTAAACCTGAATCCGTTTCATCTAAAATGGCTAGCTTGGGTTCTAAAATAGCTAATTGTAACATTTCAATTTTCTTTTTTTCACCACCAGAAAATCCAACGTTTAAACTGCGTTGTAAAAACTTAATTGGAATTTCTAATTTAGCTGCTTCTTGCTCTAATTTTTGTTTAAACTCAAAAATACTAGGTGCCTGCCATTTTTTATCTTGAGCTAACATAATATTTTTATAAGCTAAAAACAAAAACTGATCCAAACTAACTCCGGTAATTTCTGGCGGATGTTGCCAAGACATAAACAATCCAAGTTTGGCTCTATCTTCTGTCTTGAAATCACTAATATTTTTATCAACAAAAACAATCTTTCCTTGTTTAAGATCAAGACTTGGATCTCCTAACAAAGCATTTGACAAAGTAGACTTGCCAGCTCCATTTGGTCCCATGATAATATGTATTTCTCCAGATTTAATTTCTAAATCTAAGCCCTTGATTATCTCTCGATCATCAACGGCAATATGTAAATTTTTAATTTGTAATAATAATTTCATAAGTTAGATTATTTTTTTAACAAATCAGCTAAGGTCTTAGCTTGTAATAATTTTTTAATATCTATCATAATAGTTGGCCAGATGGTTTTAGCTTCACAATTAGCAAAAGCAACACAGATACTAGAACAATCATGACGATTAAGTTTTATCTTACCCTCCAAGGCCTCTATTATCTCTAACACGGTGATTTGATCTGGGTTTTTACTCAAAGTATAGCCACCAGTCTTACCCTCTTTACTGGCTAATAATTTAGCCTGACGCAAAGGTTTGGTGATTTGAGTTAAATAATGACTAGATAATTTTTTGGTGCTAGAAATATCAGACATAGCTAAATAACCCTGACCATGATTTTTGGCCAATTCTAGCATGATTATTAAGCCATAATCGGCTTTTGCTGAGATATTAAACATATTAACTGTTTCTTAACTATAAGCGACTTGATTATAGTTAAGAAAGCTTGTTTTGTCAATGTTATTAATATTATGTATAATTAAACTAAATCTGTACATTAAAAGGAGTAGCTCATGCCTAAAAATAAAGAAAAACTAAAAAAACAACTTCTTTCTCCTGAAGAAATAGAAGCTGCGAGTCTACGCCTAAAACTTGCAATGCCTCGTCTAAAAAAACGACTAAAAGCTTTGGATGATGCACAAAATCCAACGCAAGAAGATTGGCAACGAAGTGTTACTATTTAATACACTCCTCTTTATGACTTTGAACTCAGGTAAATATCTGAGTTCTTTTTTAAATTAACCCAATAAATCTATTCTTCCATCTCTTCTAAGCTCCTACGCTCTTCTTCTAAAATTTCTCTCCATCCTTTTTTATCTTTATTTTCAAAAACCTTTAGCTTGGCTTTATATACGTCATCCATTATTTTAACATTTTCCAGGTCATTTTCAAATAATTTCACAGCTTCTTTTAAATCTCCATCTTTTGCCTGAGCAAACAAACTTAAGAGACTTTGCTGATCTTCTTCACTAAGACCTGATTTCAAAATCAACGCTTTAATTTTAATAATGTTAAAATCCATATTATTTATTTAATTTACCTCTAAGTTGTTTCATCTGCTCTAATTTATCTTTTAAAAACTTTTCTTCTCTGTTGTCATAAAGTTTACCAATCACTGGTAAATTTCTAACATTGTCTAACACAACCTGAGTAGTATGTATATAATTATCTAAAACACTCATACGTTCTTCTTCATCACCAATTTCCTGTAGATTATCATCTAAGCGATCTAAATACATTAAGGAATGAATAAAAGAAGTGCAAAACTCCCAGACATTATCTTTGGAATGACCTCCTCCTCTACCAAGAAAACTCTTTTCATCAATGAAATCAAAAAAGATTTTATTATCATAATCTTCATTAAATCCATCAAAAGGAATCCATCCATTATTTATTATCCTTGTTTTCTTATTACTAGTATACCCCTTTAAATCTGCAAATAAAGTTCTAATTTCTGGATCATCTGTAAATTTCTTTTGATCAACATATTTAT
This sequence comes from bacterium, assembly GCA_018653315.1. GTDB lineage: Bacteria > Patescibacteriota > Patescibacteriia > UBA1558 > GWA2-36-10 > JABIAL01. Next base: position 29,327 of record JABIAL010000016.1, on the reverse strand, counting down.
GTAATATCTCATGTTCAGCTGTTGCTGCGCTTTCTTCAACATCATTCCCTTCCAAATGATCCATTGTAAATGTCATCTCTTTTTCATAATGAGCAGCAAAAGCATTGTCCGCATTATAATCTATAAAACGTACCCTATCTATTAAATTTGAACCTGAAATCGACTCAACTCTGGTAATTGCATTAGTTATTGCTTGTATGTGTTCATCTACACCTTCATCATTAGAGATACGATCTGGACGATTGCCCAAATACTCAAAAACTAAATCACCACCTCTTCCACTGTCTTCAATATTATCTGGCTCAAATTCTTGAAAAACATGCTGATTAATTGGAAATGAATAAGTCCCATCATTTGTTTTAAATTTAAGAATATTATTTTGATCATCGTTTACTGGTTCCCCAAGATAACCCATTGATGTAGCTAGTCCAAAATAATGTCCTCCAGACAAATAGGTGCTCCCATGTTCATCTGCTGTAAGTTCTGATTTGGTTATAAGATCATGAAAAAAATCCTCTGAGTATTCATCTGTCTGCAATTCTTCAGGATGTACACATGTTCCTCCTAGTATCAAATAATCTTCATCGTGATCTCTATCAATTTTTTTACTACCTTGACCATTCAAGCTAACCTCTATTCCATCGTCACCAAGAACCATTACATTAGCAACATAACCTTCAACACTCAAAGTTGGATTATTTTGCAATTCTTCTGGTGAAAAAATAATAGACTCTGTTTCATTATCATGGACAACTACAAAACGAATTAATTTTATCTTATCTATGACATCTAATTGGTTTTCAACGTCATCTCGAAATTCTAAACTATAAAACTCTTGTTTCTCTTTTTGTTCATCTGTTTGTTCTGTGACTTGTGTCTCTGGTGTTTCCGCATGAGCATCTTGAGCAAATTTTGAACCAAGTATTAAAGCTGTAGTTAAAGTTAGCACTTTTGCCATACCAGCAGACCTTCCTCTAAATACATCTAACAATGTCTTTTCTTCTGCTATCAATTTCTCCGGATTCAATTCTAACTCTTCTTTTTTTACTTCTACTTCTGCTTGATCAACAACGACCTCCTCTTCAGAAGCAATAACCTCCTCCTGATCTAAATTGTCTATATTATTCTCCAAAGACATTCTTTCCATTTTCATAAAATATTTAAATTTCGTAAGATATTTTTATAACAAATAATATATTAAGAAAACCATAAAGATACTGCATTGTCAATTTAAAAAACAGTTACAATAGCTGTTTGCCCTTCGACTCGTTTCACTCGCTCAGGACACTAAATTTTTATGGTCGAAGACCACGAGCGAAGTCGAGTGGTGATCCCACGGAGAATCGAACTCCGGTTACCAGGATGAGAACCTGGCGTCCTAGCCACTAGACGATGGGACCTAAATTTAAATCATACTAAGTGCCCTATCTCGCCGAAGCCTTAGCGAAGGCGGAGGGACCTTGAGTGAATATTTTTAACAAAAAAACTACTAAAAGTCAACTATCTTACTGGGCCAACCAAAAAATCATCAGCCTCCCAAGGTCTGGCCATGATCTCATAAACGACCTGCTCCATCTTCATGCCTCGTGAGCCTTTGACCAAAATCACATCTCCTTCTTTGATGCGATCTTGCAAAAATAAACCAGCCTGTGTAGTAGAAGGAAAATGATAAATCTTATCCTCACTCATACCAGCCTTGATAGCACCTCGACGAACATCTCTAGCTCTTTCACCAACTACAAATAAATAATCAACATCTGTATCTGCTATATATTTACCAATCTTTTGATGTTGTTCTTCAGTAGAAGCTCCTAATTCTAGCATATCGCCAAAAACTATTATCTTACTGCCCTCTGTTTTCATTTCAGCTAAAGTATCTATTACCATTTTAGAAGACATCGGCGATGAATTATAAGAATCATCAATTACTAAACTATTTTTTATTCCAAGTAACACATTTGTCCGACCACGTGCCGCCTGATAATGAGCCAAGTTCTTAATAATACTTTCTGGATCCATGCCTAAAGCTAACCCAACAGTACAAGCTGACGCGATAGCTAAGGCATGTTGCTTGCCTAATACTTGTGGTAAAAATACTGGCCAAGTACCTCCTTCAAAATTTAAATCAAAAGATGTACCGTAAATATGTTTTTGTTTAATAATTTTAATATTGTCAATTTGAATATCACTATCTTCTGACTTGCCATAAGTCAAAACATTTCCTTTTGTTTGTTCAGCTAAAGCAGCTACTCTTTTATCATCATTATTTAAAATAGCAAAGCCTTTTTTTGTTAAAGGTGTTAAAATGCTAGCCTTTTCTTTTGCTGTTTCTTCAATTTTACCAAAATTCTGTAAATGACTACGCCCAATAGCTATTAGAACTGAAATATCTGGCGGAGCAATTGATGTGAGATATTTTATATCACCTGGCTTATCTGCTCCCATTTCTAATACTAAAATCTGAGGATATTTTTTATTTTTAAACACTAATAGCTTCAAGCCAGCAATCACAATCTTAATCCAAGCTACAATACTCTTACCACCAGTGTCTTGATTTAAAATAGTTAATGGCACACCAATCTCGTTATTATAGTTTTTGATACTACGTCGAACTCGCCAATTTTTCTTTATAACAGAAAAAATCGCCTCTTTTGAAGAGGTTTTTCCGACGCTACCAGTAATCCCAATGATTTTGGGCTGATATTTCTTAATTACCGCTATACTTAGCAATTTTAGGGTAAAATATAGTATTTTCTTCATAATCTAACGATTTGGTGGAATCTGGTAATATTCTAGCAGAAATTTAGCAATTTCGCCAAATAATGGCGCAGCTGTATCAGCTGAAAATCTAGCTGCTGTTGGAAAATCTAACTTGGTGATCATAGTAAATTTTGGATTCTCCACTGGTGCAAAACCAATAAAATTATGAATAGTCTTATCTATTGAATATCCTTTTGTTTCTGGATCGGCTACTTGAGCAGTTCCTGTTTTACCAGCCACATAATATCCAGGCACAGCTGCCTTACCAGCATGGCCACTATCTACCACTTGTACCAACATAGCTGCTAAGGTAGCTGCCGTACTTTCACTTACTACCTTGCGAATAATTTTTGGCTCAACACCATCGATTTTACCATTACTAAATTTTACTTGCTCAACTAAATACGGTTGCACTAAATTACCACGATTAGCTAAAGCATTGAAAGAATTTAACATTTGCAAAGGTGTAGCTGTAATACCTTGACCATAAGAAGCAGTGGCTTTATATGTATCACCTCGTTTAGACAAAGAGAAAATATCTCCTTTGCTTTCTTGAGAAATTGATAAACCAGTTATTTGGCCAAAACCAAATTTCTCCATATAATTTTCGTATATTTTATTTTTAATATCTTGAGTAGCAAAAATAACACCCGTATTCAAAGAGGCAGCTAATACTTCTGTCATATCGACCATACCATGAGCCTTGCGGTCTGAATTTCTAACAGTAAAACCACCGGCAAATTTTATTTCACCCTTATCTTCATAAATAGTATCTGCTGTTACTTTACCAGTATCAATAGCAATAGCCATAGCTACAGCTTTCATCACTGATCCCGGTTCATAAGCATGATAGACTGCTTGATTATTATATACATCAACCGTTTCTACCTGATTATATTGATTAGGATCAAAACTAGGGAAAGTGCACATCGCTCGAATAGCTCCGGTGTCAGTTTCCATGATGAGCACACTACCACCTTCTGCATCATACAAAGCCACTGCTTTTTCCAATGACTTACAGGCCTGGTATTGAACAGTGCGATCAATGGTTAAAACCAAATCCGCACCATCTTTGGCATATGCTTGTAAACTAGAAAATGGCAACAAACGACCTCCGCCAGCTCGATCGGCGATCATTTGGCTACCAGTGCCTGCTAATTCTTCCTGCCAAAATCCTTCTACGCCATATTTACCAACTCTATTAACACCATCTTGATCATAACCTAAAAATCCCAAAATATGTGCACCAATTTCTTTGTCTGGATAATATCGCAATATTTCTTTGTTCCAATGAATGCCAGCTGTATAAACTTTATCTTTTTCTAATTTATTAATATTAATATCATCAATAAGTACAGCTAATTTTTCTTCCAAATTTTTAACCTGACTTTCCGTAACATTCTTTTTTATTCCTTCATATTTGTCATTGCCTTTTTTTAATTTATCTAAAATAAGTTCTCCTCGAGTCTGAGCGACCTCGGAGTCGAAGACAGAATCAAGCTCTAAAACCTCTACCAAAATATCTGTAATATTTTGTGGTCGGATTATTTCTGTTGGATTGGCATAAACCTCATAAGTAATCTGATTAATTGCCAAAGGATAATATCCGCTATCTTGCTTATTATTAGTTAAGGCAAAAATCTCTCCTCTTTCTGGTAAAATATTCTCTATGGCCTGATGTTGTCTAGCTGCTATTTGCGTATATTTATCGTGTTGTAAAATTTGTAAATAAAAAAGACGCCCAATAATGGACATAACTAACAAAAAAATAACCCACTGTAGGATATTAATACGAAAATTACTAATTAAATACCGGTTATTATTTCGTCTGGTAAAATACATTATAAATAAATTATCTTAGAGCCATTGCCTCTTTGCTGTCGGTCAAATAATAAATATCTTCTGTCTGTACAAAACTTAAACCTTTACTCATATCTTCAATTCTTTCAATAGTTTGCAGGCTAGTTGCCTCTACGTTTAATACCAAAATATTATGTTCTAATCCTTTAATTTCTTGTTTAAAACTATCCACTTCAAAACTTTGATTAGCAGCATGATTAATAGATACCATGTAAACTAGCCACAAACAAACTAAACCTACTAACGATAATTTTTTTATCTTATGCATAAATGGAAAGATTGTTTGTAATTTGATAAATTTCATTTTTGTTTTTGTTTTTTATTTTAAATTTTTTCTATTACTCTTAATATTGCACTACGACTACGCCAATTCTTTTTAACCTCTACTTCTGTTGGCTTAATACCTTTTTTAGTAATACGTTTTACTTTTGCTTCTTTATCACAGATACAAACTGGAGCGTCTATTGGACAAATACAGGTTGCTGCCTGTTCTTTGAAATATCTCTTTACTATCCGGTCTTCTAAAGAATGGAAGCTAATAACTACCAAGCGTCCACCAACTGGTAATATTTCAATGGCTTGCGGTAAAACCTCTTTTACATTGGTCAATTCTTCATTAACAGCAATACGCAATGCTTGGAATATACGTGTAGCCGGATGAGTTTTAAAGCGTGCCGTGTTCTTTATATGCAAAATCCCGAGTATGACGGAGACGAACATGGAAGTTGTAAATTTTTGTTTTTGTTTTATCCACGAACTTCTATATTTAATGATGCCTGTTGCCAGGCGTCGGGCTTTTGGTTCTTCGCCATACTCTCGGAAGATTTTGATTAAATCATCTTCAGACCAAGTTAGGACAATATCAGCTGCAGTCAAAGTTTGATTCTGATCATCAAAACGCATATCCAATGGTCCGTCGTCTTTAAAAGAAAAACCTCTATCTGCTTTATCTAGTTGATCTGATGATAGACCAAGATCAAAAATTATTCCCTGAATTACCGGTAGCTCTGTATGTAGTTTTTCTAATTCTATTTTTAAATTAACGTAACTTTTATTTATAATGAACAATCTATCTTGATAATCTTTTAATCTTTTTTCTGAAGCCTTAATTGCTCGCTGATCAAGTTCGAAAGCTAAAACTTTGCCCTCTGGCCCATTCTTTTTTAATAAGGCTTCTGTATGTCCTCCACCACCCAAAGTGCCATCAATAAAGTGCTGTCCGCTCTGTGGCTGTAAAAACTGCACTACCTCCTCCAATAGCACGCTCTGATGCTGATAATCTGAATTCATAATTAAATACCCAAATCAACCAAGCCTTCGGCAATATCACCACTATCTTTATCTGTAACAGATTGATACTTATTCCAAACTTTCTCGTCCCAAACTTCTAAACGATTATACAAACCAGCTAAAATTATCTTTTTATTTAAACCAGCAAACTTTTTGAGATAATCAGGCATTATCATTCGTCCTTGTTTATCTACATTAACATCCATTGCTCCAGCTAACATCAAACGAGAAAATGCTCGAGACTTAGCTTGGCTAATTGGTAGATCAGCTAAACGTTTTACTAATTTATCCCACTCTTTTTTAGTATAAATAAATAGACAATTATCTAAACCTTTGGTAATAATTGCCCCATCATTAAAAAATTTACGAAACTTGGTCGGTACCGCTAAACGATTTTTATCATCTAAATTGTAGTTGTACTCTCCAATAAACATACTTATCCACAGCTACCATTATTAATCCCCCACTTTTCCCCACTTTTTAGGTTATTAATACCATTATACTCCACCATAATACACAGTGTCAATCAAGATGCTGTGGAAAACTAAAAAAACAGCCTCTTTAGCTGTTTTCTAAATAATGTTTATTAAATTTATTTACTTATAGTAAATTTTGGTGTTTTTTTACTTATCGTTATTTCAGCTTCTCGCTGATATTCTGGTTTAATTGCTTGAAAATGCTTTTGTTTCTTTATTTGAGTTACAAGACCCTCTATCTTTAAGTCATCTTTATAATAAAAATCAGCTACTGTGGATATGTTTAATTGCCAACCCAAGGTATTGATAATAGTCACCTGTACTTTAACTTGTGTTAAGCTAGCTTGCTTTATAGCTAGACCTAAACCATCTATATCGCCTAACTTTACTTTTTCTTTACCCAAAAAAACATCTAGCTCAGCTAGAATATTTTCTTGGCCTTGCTGCATGGCAAATCGATGCTTTTTCTCTATCTCATCTACCAAAATCCATTCAGCGCTATTATTATCTAAAATGTTTAAAATCAAATTCATCTAATTGTTTTTTCTTAAGATTTTTAGATATTTTATCAACTATCACAATATGTTCTTGAGATAAAATATCATAAATAAACTTATCAGTTATTTCCACTCTATAGATATAATCACTTTTAGACATAAAGGTATAGCGTAAATTCTCTATCATCCCTTCAGCAATTTTCTCTAAAAATTTATAGAAATCTGCCTTTTTTACTTTACCTACGATCAACACATCGGTCTTAGTCGGTATATTAGACAAATTTCCAGTAAAAATTAACAAACTAAGACCAGATAATTTAGACATTTTATCAGCAATATGCATCTCTTCTAAGGTAATTGCCTTAAAAACTAGATTTTTCAACTCACTTAATAAAGCGAAGTCTTTATTAGCAAAATAAGACTTTTTACCTTTCTTAATCTCGGATTTCAGCAAGCCAAATTTGACCAAATTATCAAGTTCTCGTCTTACAGAGTTAAGTTGGCCACCTAAATTCTTAGTTAATTCACGCACAAAAATTTGCTCATCCAAATGCAAGCAAAAATAATTAATAATTTTTGTACGAATAGTTGAACCAAGTATTTGTTCAAGCATATTGATTTATTTACTAAATAGACTAAATATAGTATAATATTATTTGAAAGAAATGTAAAATGTCTCACTTAGAATATAACAAACTTTTTGTACATGACCACATAAATGCTCGTGAATTATCCGAGGTTTATTTTAGTGATGCTAGTGAGCGTGGACAACTATTTTTAATCTTGGAAACTCCTAAAAATAAAATCAATCAACAACCAATGATCGACCAAATCATTGAGGCTTTAACGCATCATTTTATTTCTAGTCCTCAAGATGATCCAGAATTATTATTAGAAGAAATTTTACAAGAACTTAACCAAATTTTACCAGAATTAAATACCCATAAAATTAAAAATTGGCTACAAACACTAGATATTGTTGTTGGCATCATACATCAAGACAGTGTTTATTTAGCCAGCATTGGAAATGTCGGCGGTTTATTAATCCACAGTAACCAGACCACTCAAATTCTAGAGGCAAATACAGATTTTGATCCTAGCAAAATTTTTACAGATATAGTTTCTGGTCAATTAGACACTGGAGATGCTTTAATTATATCTACTAACGCTTTATTTGATTACATTTCCGAAGAAAAAATTAAAAGAATCATCAAAAAATACACCCCTCAAGCGGCAGTTGTCCAATTTAAACAACTACTAGACACCGTTCCTGATTTTGTTACTTTCAATTCATTAGTAATCAAACGCCCTAGTGGACATGATTTAGATATACCAAATGAACAAACACAAATCAGCGTACAATCTGACGATGATAACGATAATGATGGTATTATTGAAGCACAGAGTACAATTCAAACAAAAGATCATAAAACAAAACATCGCAAATCAACCCGTACTAAACTTGTTTTTGATAAAGATGGTCTAAAAAATATCAAAATCTTTCAAATATTCGTTCAAATATGGCAATTTGCTAAAATATATTTTAATTTTGTAGCTAAAATATTTACTACTACTGGACACTATATCAAAAATGCTTGGCTATTTATCTTTTCTAGCCAATATCGACAAGACAGAGAAAGCAACATCTTACAAACAAGTCAAAAATCAATTAACAAACGTGTCAATTGGTTTAGTAATTTAAGCTGGCAAAAAAAAGTGTTACTAATTAGTGTAATTGCTGTGTTATTGATATTTTTACAAAGTTTAGTATTTTTAACCCAAAAACAAGCCATCAACAAACAAGAAGATGCCTATGACAAATCAATTCAGGCAATCAATAATAGTCTTAATGAAGTAGAAGCTAGTTTGATTTATGATGATGAAAAAAGAGCAGAAGAATTATTACTAAACATTCAAGATATGCTAGACAGCTTAGAGTCTAGCTCACCAAGTCAAGAAGAAGAACTAAACACCGCCAAAGAACAAGCTGTCCGCATGCTTAATAAAGTTCGTCATATTAATTATGTCGATTCTCCTTTGGAATTATTTGATCTTAGTGAACTTAATCAATCAAAACAAATCGTCCAAAAAGACGGACAATTTTATATTTTAGATCAAGAAAATTTATATATTCTCGAGGAACAATCACCACGTGTTTTAACTAGTTATCCTAATGGAAAAACACTAGCTGATTGGCCAAATAAAAATCAACTTATTATAAGTGGCGATCAAGAATATGTTATTTTTAACTTAGATGATCAGCAAATAGACTCATTTAGCTTTACTCAAAGTGTCGGCAATACTAGCGTGCAAGACATGTCTATTTATAGCAACAATCTATACGTGTTAGACACTATAGCTAGCCAAATATTCAAATACCCGGAACGTGGTCAATCATTCAGTAATGGCGTTAACTGGCTGCAAGATGATATTGATCTAAGTGATGCTAATAGTTTTACTTTAGATGGCGATATGTACGTCATGTTTAACAGCGGACAAATACTAAAACTTCGCAAAGGCTCTCGGGATATTTTTAATTATCATCAACCACATCCAAAATTAGGCTCCAAAGCAATTCTCAAAACATTCACAGATTCTGATTATCTATATATTATTGATCCAGATAACCAACGAGTAGCTATTTTGGACAAAGAAGGCAACATCAAAGATCAATACACTTCACTTAAATTTGATAATCTAGTTGATCTAGCAATAGACCAAGAAGAAAAAGCTATTTATTTACTCAATGGTAATCATCTATATCTATTAGCTATTAATGAATAATTAAAGTACAAAAAAACAAGCTCATTTACGAGCTTGTTTTTTATTTTTGAAAATTCTTATTTCAAAGTTACAGTACCACCAGCTTCGGTGATTTTAGCTTTCATTTCTTCAGCTTCTTCTTTTTTAACACCTTCTTTGATAACTACTGGAGCACCATCAACCATATCTTTAGCTTCTTTTAAGCCTAGTTGAGTAATTTCTCTAACTGCTTTGATAACACTGATTTTTTTGTCACCAGCGGCGGTTAATTCAACATTAAATGCTGATTTTTCTTCAGCAGCTTCTTCGCCAGCTGGAGCACCAGCGGCAGCAACAGCAACTGGAGCAGCGGCTGAAACACCAAATTTATCTTCTAAAATTGTTACCAATTCAGATAAATCAAGCACTGACATTTTTTCGATTTCTTCGATAATACCTTTAAATTTTGCAGGTACCTCTACTTCTTTTTTTACTTCTTCTGACATAATATTATTGATTTATTAATAAATTAAAATTATTCTGTAGGTTTATTATCTTTAATAGCGCTTAGAACGCCAACTAAATTACGTAAATTACCATGTAATACATTTACCATACCAGAAATTGGAGCTTGCAAGCTGCCAACAACTTTGGATAATAATTCTTCTTTAGATGGTAAAGTAGCCAATCGTTTTACCATTTCCGGTAAAATCAATTTATTTTCCAAAATTCCTCCACCAATACTTAAGGTTTCGTTTCCTTTAGAAAATTTATTTAAAACACTAGCAGCCGCAACCTCATCGTCATAAGAAAAAGATAAAGCTACTGAGCCAGACAAATCATTGATTTGATCTGAGCCTTCCATTTCAGCTAATACTTTTTTTAACAAAGTCTTTTTGACTACTAAGTATTCTCCTCCGACCTTTTTTAATTCTTTTCGTAAATCTTCAGCTGTTTTCACACCCAAACCATTGTCTGAGGAAAAAACCACTGATTTACTGTCATTCAACTTATCTTGAATGCTTTTTAATGCTTCTTTCTTTTGTTCTTTAGTTTTTGGCATATATTTTTTTATTAAAAAAATCTGCGAATTTACCGCAGACAATGAAAAATGACTAATATTCTCACCTCGGCAGGATTTATATTCTAGCTAATATTAGCTAAAAAACCCACTATCTTTGGTAAATTTATTTAATTTGTATCAATATTATATAGTAATTATCTAAATATGTCAAATATATCTTGACAAACTCTTAATCTAAATATTTATATTTATTTTGCAAATGCTCATCATAAGTTTTACTATAAATTGCCTCCCCTTCCGGAGTAGTTAAAAAATAATAATATTCATTGGCTGTTGGATAGATCACTGCTTCAATAGTTTCAATGCTAGGGCTAGAAATAGGCCCTGGTGGCAATCCACGGTACTTATAGGTATTATATAGGGAATCAATCTCTAAATCAGCAAAAGTTGGCTGAGCCAAACCCTTACCGGTCACAAAATTAACTGTAGCATCTGACTGCAAACCGATTCCAGCCTTAATTCTTTTCCAAAAAATATCTGCTACCATTTTTTTATCAGCTAGTCCTGACACTTCCCTTTCTACGATAGAGGCTAGGGTTAAAATTTCAAAAATACTTTTGTTTTGGTGGGCAATTTCTGCTCGTAAATCTGCTGTTAATTTCTTATCAAAATTATTCAAAGATTTACGGATTAAACTCTCCAAACTAGTATTAGCATCAATGAAATATGTATCTGGATATAAATAACCCTCTAAGGTAGCGTTACTAGTTGCATCAATTAAAAAATCATACTCATCTTGCCAATCCTGCTTGCTGTCAGTCAAAGACAAAAAATTATCATGGGTAAAATTATGTTCTACTAATAAATCTTTTAATTGTGGCCAACGGCGATGCCAACCCTCAATAATGGTAAATGTCTGTTGCTGATTAGCTGGTATATTTAAAATCAGATTAGCTAAACGACGAATAGAAATATCTGCCGGCATTACATAAATACCAGCTTTAACATCATCCTCTACTTTATTAAGCCAAAGCCAAGTTTCAAAAACTAATTTATTCTTGATCAAATCAGCATCTTTTAAATTACCACTAATTTCATTAACACCTTGTCCAGATTTTATAATAAAAGATTTTTGCTCTATATCATTCCCTCTATTTAATACCAAAAAAAACCAAGCTGCTATAATAATGGCAATTAATATAATAAATTTGATTATCTTTATCATAAATATTTCTTCAAATCTTTATCTGAAAACTTTTTTAATAAATGTTTAATATCTTGCGCCCGTTTGGCTGAGCATAAAAAGATTACGTCTTTAGTCTCTACCAGGACCATATCTTTTACTCCCAAAGTAGCAATTAACTTACCACTAGAAGAATATAACAAGTTATCTTTACTATCAAGATCAATATGCTGACTATTGCTAACATTAGCTAAATCAGTAGCAGATAATTGTACATCACGCAAAGCCCGCCAATGACCAATGTCTGCCCAAGTCAAATTAACTGGCATTACCAACATATCGGTCATTTTTTCTAATAAGCCATAATCAATTGATACTGGCTCAACTTTATCATAAACATCAGCTAAAACATCTTGATATTGCTTATTATCTCCGCTCTCTAAGGCAAGTTTTATTTCCATTAAGCCCTGATAGATATCCGGTAAAAACTTTTTATACCACTCAAATAAACTACTAACTTTAAAAACAAACATAGCAGGATTCCACAAAAAATTTGGCTGAGCTACATATTTTTCAGCCGTGGCTAGATCTGGTTTTTCTTTAAAAGTCTTCACCTGATAAACATCACGACCATCAATAGTGTCTATTTTATCTTTAAACATTTCTATATAACCATAGCCCGTTTCTGGGTATTCTGGCTTAATCCCTACTAACAAAAATTTATCCGGATTATTTTGAACTATTTGTCCGGCTGATTTCAAAATTTTAAGATACTCCTCTGTTTCTTTAATAAAAGCATCACTATTCACAGTAACCATAATAGCTTCTGTGTCATGATGAAACAAATGCACCGCCGCTAAACCAATAGCCATAGCTGTATCTCGTCGAGCTGGCTCTGCGATCATATGCACCTCATCAAAATCTACCTGCTTTTGAAGCATCGACACTAAATCGCCTGTAGTTACAACAAAAATATCTTCAACTTTAAAACCAGACAACAAACGTTGATAAGTAGCCTGCAATAAACTTTCCTCACCTAATAAAGCGTTAACTTGTTTTGGATTATTAATGGTGGATAATGGCCATAATCTTTGACCACTACCTCCGGCTAAGATAATTGGATATAACATTAAGATAAGCTAAAAACTAATAAAGATAATAACAAAGTGTAAACAAAAAACCAATGAAAATAATTACTATCAATTATTTTTTTCAATAAAATCAAAGAAGCATAACCAACAGCAAAGGCTACTATAAATCCTGACAAATAAATCCACTGCCAGCTAAAATTATTTAGAGATAGCAAAAATGAACCGCCAATAGCAGGAATTGCTAACAAAAAAGCATAATCAAAAGCATCTTTTTTCTTAAGACCCAAAATAAGCGCCATTGCAATCACTGCTCCGCTACGAGAAAGTCCTGGTAACACCGCTAGTCCTTGCATTAATCCTAAAATAATAGCGTGCGAAAAACCAAAATGTCCTTTCTCTTTCCTAAAAATAGTAGCTAGCAACAACAAGGTAGTTACCATTAGCCAACCAGCTACTGATTCAGGGGTTCTAAATAACTCTATCTGCTGATAAAACATCCAACCTAGAACACCAGTAACAATCGTGCTGATTATAATATACCAACCCCAAAGACGCCTTGATCGGTGAAAAAACTTTTTAGGCGCAAAAAAATCTTGAATAACCTGTCGTAACTGCTTCCGAAAAAATATAATAACTACAAAAAAACTAGCTAAATGTAAAAAAATATCAAATTCTATTACTGCTTCTTTGATACCAAGCCAATGTTCAAACAAAACTAAATGCCCACTAGAAGAAATAGGGAGCCATTCTGCGATTCCTTGTACTGTCCCTAAAATCATTGTTTGCCAAATATCCATTTTCTAATTTTGATTAATTTTGATATACTATACACGAATGTGAATATAATTAAAATAAATTTATGAATTATCAGTTATTTTTAATTCCCCTAGCCGTAATGTTTATCGTTCAAGTGTTAAAAATTTTTACTCACACTAAAGATGGGTGGACTTGGAAAAGATTAAGCAGAATCAATACTTACGGTGGCATGCCTTCTTCTCATGCTGCTATGGTAACCTCTTTAGCAGTGATCACTGGTTATTATGATGGTTTACAATCATCCACATTTGCAATCACTCTTATACTAGCCCTAATCATCATTAGAGATGCATTTGGTTTCCGTCAGGCTATTGGCCAACAAGGTAAAGTGATAAATAATTTAGTCAAAGAACTGCCAGATGAACAAGAATACAAATTTCCTGTCTTAGGAGAAAAATTTGGCCATAAAACCGTCGAAGTAATAGCGGGTATTATCGTAGGTATTATACTGAGCTATTGGCTAATTAATATTTGGCCCTAGTCTTTAAAAATTTATTAAACTAACGAACTACCAGTCATTTTGGCTGGTTTTTTCAATCCCATGATTTTCAAAACAGTTGGCGCTATATCTGCCAATACACCTACTGGCGTTATTTGACTTAGATCTCTACCCGACAAACCAGGCAAGACACTCTTACCAGCAAATTGCTGTCCAATAACAAATAACGGCACCGGATTATTAGAATGTTCTTTGCTGATTTCACCTGTTTGTAAATCATACATAACTTCTGCATTGCCATGATCAGCTGTGATTAATGCCACGCCATTATAAGATAAAATAGTATCTACTAATTCTCCTATTAATTTATCTAGAATCTCTACTGCTTCAATTGTAGCATTCAAATTACCAGTATGTCCGACCATGTCCGCATTGGCATAATTAACTACTATAAAATCATAATTCCCCTCTTTTATTTTCTGCACTAATTTATTGGTAATTTCTCTAGCCGACATGGCTGGTTTCTGATCATAAGAAGGCACATGAGGAGATGGTATTAATTCTCTGTCTTCATTATCAAAAATTATGTCACTACCACCATTAAAGAAATAAGTAACATGAGCGAATTTCTCTGTCTCCGCTGTATGTAATTGCTTTAAACCAGCATCAGCAATAACCTTAGCTAATGGAGTTTTTATTACTATTGGCGGAAAAGCAATGGTTACTGGTAAATCTTTTTCATATTCTGTCATAGTAACCATAAATAAGTTTTGAAAATATTGACATTTAAATTTTTCAAACCCTGGTAAAACCAAGGCTTTGGTTAATTGTCGTGCTCGATCTGAACGAAAATTGAAAAAAATAATACCATCACCGTCTTGAATCTTACCTTTAGCCTGCTGTCTGTCGTCAACGATAGCAGTTGGTACAAATTCTTCATCATAGATACCTTGATTATAAGACGCTTTGATAGCCTCTACTGGATCTTCATATTTTATTTCATTCTTGCCGTCAACAATAGCCCGATATGCTTTCTCTATTCGATCCCAATTATTATCACGATCCATAGCATAAAAACGACCACTAATTGAAGCTATTGCACCTAAGCCAATTATTTTTAATTTTTCCTGCAATTTAGCAATAAAATTTAGACCGCTACTATAAGGAACATCACGACCATCCAAAAATGCATGAATATAAACTCGCTCTACTTTCTCTTTCTTAGCTAATTCTACTAAAGCATACAGATGCTCATTAAAACTATGCACACCACCTGAAGACATCAGACCCATCAAATGCAAACTAGACCCTTTTTCTTTAACATGTTTGCAAGCAGAAATAAAAGCTTCATTAGAAAAAAAATCACCCTCGGAAATAGACTTTGTGATCCGTGGCAAATTCTGGTAACAAATAGTACCAGAACCCAAAGATAAATGACCCACTTCTGAATTACCAATTTCACCCCAATTTAAACCAACCGCTCCTCCAGCAGCAGATACTGGCATGACCGGATAATTACTCATATACTTATCAAAATTGGGTGTTTTAGCCAAAGAAATAGCATTGGCTCGTGACGGTGGAGCCAAACCAAAACCATCTAACACTATTAAAACAACTGGACGTGGTCTGTTCATACTCTCGATTTTATTAAAGATTTTGCTTGCATCAATTTTGGTTTTGGCAAGTCTAAAATATCTAAAATGGTAGGTGCAATATCTGCTAATTTACCATTTTTTCTTAATTTATATTTTATATGATTTATTACAATCAAAGGCACCGGATTAATAGAATGCTTAGTATCGATTTCTTTAGTTTCTAAATTTATCATCTCTTCAATATTGCCATGATCAGCCGTAACAATAATAGTGCCATTTTTCTTCAAAACAGTATTTACCAACTTGCCTAATTCTGTATCAACTACTTCCACTGCTTTTATACCAGCTACCAAATCACCTGTATGAGCAACCATATCTGGGCTAGCAAAATTTACACAAATAAAATCATATTTATCTTCCTTAATGACTTTCCTAACATGTATATTAACCTCCTTGGTGCTCATAGCGGGCACTGTAGAATAAGAATCAACATCCTTTGATGGAATTTCTACTCTGTCCTCACCGGCTATCACATGGTCATAACCACCGTTAAAAAAATAAGTAACATGGGCATATTTTTCTGTTTCAGCAATATATAATTGACGTAAATCACGCAAGGTAAATGGCAATGTCTCTGGTATATCAATACCCGGGAAAGCAGTTAAGATATTATCCAAATCAGGACCAAAATCAGTCAAAGCTACAAATAATAAATTCTTAAATTTTTTCTTGGGTTTAAAAGCTCCTTTATTTTTCTTTTCAAAATTAGTTTGAGCAAATACCTTGGCTAATTGTCGTGCTCGATCTGAACGCAAATTAAAGAATATTACTGCGTCTTTATCTTTTATAGTGGCTATTGGTTTTTTATTTTTAACAATAACAGTTGGCTGAATAAACTCATCGCTCTCTCCTCTATTATAGGCTTGATTAACAGCTTCTGATGCACTTTCCACTTCTATGCCTTGACCTAAAACCATAGCCTTATAGGCAGTCTCAGTTCGATCCCAAGTCTTTTTACGATCCATGGCGTAAAAACGACCCATAATAGTAGCTATCTTTATTCGTTTGCGATCAAAAATAATTTTATATTTTTCCAAAATACGAGCAGCTGCAAATTGCGGACTATCACGACCATCAGTAAACAAATGCAAATAAATATTACGATCTGTTTTATTTACAAAAAAACTTAACAAGGACAAAATATGATCATTATCAGCATGTGGACTAGACTTATCAGATAGTAAGCCAATTAGATGAATATCTGATTTATTTTTAGTAACCTGAGTAGCTGCTTGCAAAAAAGCTGGATTCTTAAAAAAAGTACCATTATTGATGCTCTTAGAAATACTAATAGAATCTTGTTCAACTACTCTTCCCGCACCAATGTTCATATGTCCTGCTTCTGAATTTCCTGGCTGGTTCTTAGATAAACCAACTTCTTTTTCTGAAGCATTTATTTTTGTATGAGGATATTGCTTATACAAGCCATCCATTACCGGCGTCTTGGCTTGAGCAATGGCATTGCCTTCTGTTTCTTTCCATAAACCCCAACCATCCAAAATAACCAAAACTAATGGTGTATTTGTTGTTTTATTTTTTATATTTTTAGGCATGTTATTTTAAATCTTCTTCAATTTTTAATAAACGATTGTATTTGGCGATCCTCTCACCTCTAGCTGTAGAACCTGTTTTAATAAACTGAGCATCAACTGCTACAGCTAAATCAGCAATAGTCGTATCAGTTGTCTCGCCACTACGATGAGAAATAATTATCTGGTAATCATTATCCTGGGCCAAACGAATAGCATCAAAAGTCTCAGATAATGTACCAATTTGGTTTGGTTTAATCAAAATAGAATTAGCTGCTTGTAATTCCAAACCTTTTTGTAAACGTTTTACATTCGTAACAAATAAATCATCACCAATCACTTTAATTTTATAATCCTTAATCAATGAATTTTTATTCAATAAAGTCCAAGTAGCCCAATCTTCTTCCTCAAATGGATCTTCCAAAAGTCTTAATGGATATTCTGTTATTAGATCCAAATAATAATCAACCATCTCTTCACTGCTCATGCTTAATTTATCTAAATTAAGATCGTAAGTTTTTGTTTCTGCGTTATAAAATACTGAAGCACCAGCGTCAATTCCTAGAATAATATCCTTGTCCGGTTCAAGCCCCGCTGAATTTATTGCCTGCATAATCATATCAAAAATCTCGCGATGTGATTTTACATTTGGTGCATAACCACCTTCATTGCCTAAATCAGTATCATAGCCAACTGAATGTAATAATTCACCTAAAGCATGAAAAATATTACTAGCCTGCTGTAATTTATCTTTAAACTTAGTTGCTTTATGAGGTACGATCCAAAATTCTTGCAAATCAATATTAGTACTAGCATGTTTACCACCATTAATAACATTAACAACCGGCGTTGGTAAATTATATGTTTTTAATTCTGGCTTATAAAGCTGACGTAAATATTTATATAACGGTTGTCCAGTTGACTTAGCAGCAGTATGAGCTACTGCTAGAGAAACACCTAAAATAGCATTTGCTCCTAATTTACTCTTATTTTTAGTGCCGTCTATACTAAGCATTAAGTCATCAATTTGTTTTTGTTCTACCACTCGTAAGCCATTGAGCTCTTTATTTAAAATTTTATTTACATTATCCACAGCCTTCAAAACGCCTTTTCCACCATAACGAAAAGCATCGTCATCTCTTAATTCGTAGGCCTCAAAACGTCCGGTTGAAGCACCAGATGGCACGGAAGCCTGTCCAATTGTTCCATTGGATAATTCTACTTCTACTTGCAAAGTTGGTTCACCACGTGAATCTAATATTTCTAAAGCCGTTATTTTTTTTATTTTATCTGGCATACACACTAAAAATGTTATTTAATTTTTAATTTTTCTAACACCGGTAATTTGTGTCCCTCTAAAAAAGCTATCATTGATCCACCACCAGTAGAGACAAAATCAAATTTTTGACGTAAACCAAAACGACTAATCATGGCTACTGTCTCTCCGCCACCAACAATAGTTTTGGCTTTTATCTTACTTAATTTTTTGGCTAATTTTACAGAATTATCTATAACTTTATCATTTTCAAAATAACCCAAAGGACCGTTCCAAACCACTACTTTAGCCTTAGCTAAAATCTTACTATACTCAAGTAATGTTTTAGGACCAATGTCTACAGCCATCATTTTAGCAGGTATCTGATCAATATCAGCTATAAAACACTTCTTAGCTTGCAAGCTATTGGCCATAGTTGCATCTAAAGGTAAAACTAATTTCTTACTGGTCAACTTTTTAGCTACTATTAGCTCTTCTTTGTTTAATAAAGAATGCCCTAAATCATATCCTCGAGCTACTAAAAAAGTATTTGCCAGCATACCGCCTAACAAAACATGGTCTGCTTTCCTAATAAATTTTTTTAATAATTCAATTTTAGTAGCTACTTTAGCACCACCCAATAAAAGAATTAAACCTTTTTTAGTTTGTAAAATATTAGTCAACTGCTTAATCTCTTCTATTAATCTCAAACCAGCGTAACTAGGTAAAAATTCAGTAATAGCAAGCATTGAAGTATCTTGACGATGTACATTACCAAAAGCATCGTTAACATAAATATCTGCTAATTTACTAAGCGTCTTAGCCAAACGTTTACAATTTTTCTTTTCCCGTGGATGAAAACGAATATTTTCCAACATCACGACTTGACCAACTGCTAATTCTTGACTAGCCGTCTGATAATTTGTTAAATCTTCTGTCCATAAATTAATTGCCCGGCCAGTTAATTTGGATAAATATTCTGCCACTGGACGCAGAGAAAGTGCTCTAATTTTCTTTCCATTTGGACGACCCAAGTGAGCCAAAATAATAACCTTAGCCCCCTTATTAGCCAAATAATTTATAGTCGAGACAGCTTGCTCTAAACGCCAAGTGTCTGCTTGTCTGATCTTTCCTTTTTTAATCGGCACATTTAAATCCAAGCGTAATAAAATTCGCTTAGCTTTAAGATTTTTGATTTGTTTGATACTTTTTAGTTTCATCTTATTTATTTAAAGTAAAAACAGAAGTAACTTCATCTAATTCTACTAAATCACATAAATGTTCAACTGGAATACTGGCCCATAGATAATCAAAAATTAAAGAATTTTCATCTAAGGCGATCCCCCAATTAGTTATCTTATCTTTTAATTCTTCAGCCAAAGGAAAACTTTTAAAACTAATAAAAGTATTAAGTAAAATCGTATTAGCAGGTAATTGCCAAACAGATATTTCAATCTTCTCTGATTGACACTCAGATACATCAGCTAGCGTTAGCTGTGTTTTATCTTGGACAGTAGATTTATTTAAAAATAAAAAAAGACCAATAACAAAGACAAAAATCAAAAGAAACAGCCAAATTGAATTGCTAGTTTTCATAAAAAATTTATATAATTATTAATGCTATTATAACATAACTAACGCCCAAAAACAAAGATAAATTGTGCATAAATAATAACAAAAAACCACGTAAATCTTATCAAATAAGACTACGTGGTTTTTATTTTAAAACTATTATTCTTCGGCTGATGCGTCAGCTATTTGCTTTTCAGTTGCTATTGGTACTTCAAATTTAAAAACACTACCCTTACCTTTGCCTTCGCTTTCTACCCAAATACGACCATCATGCTCTTTGACTATCTTCTGAGCAATAAATAAACCTAAACCAGAACCGCCAGTATGAATTTGAGCTACTCCGTCACCACGCACAAATTTTCTAAACAAAGTCCGTGCTTCTTCTGTGTGAATACCAATGCCTGTATCACGAGAAATAAAAGTCAAAACTTGCTCATTAAATTCTAAAAAAACTTCTATTGACCCTTTTGGAGTATATTTAATAGCATTGTCTATTAAATTCAAAACTACTTCTCGCAATTTATCATTATCTGCATAAATCAAGGGAACTTCTTGCTTTGATTTTATATAACTCAATTTAATGCCTTTATTAATAGCTGCATTTTGTAATTCAGTGATAACGCTAGTAACCATAGTATCGATTTGCACAGCATGTTTATCTAATTTTAAACGTCCAGCTTCAATACGAGAAACATTTAAAAAGACATTAATAGTTCTAGCTAAACGAGAAGCACTTTCAAATAAATCACTAATTAATTTGCTGATATTATTTGGAATCTTACCAAAATCACCATCAATCATCATAGATAGATAGCCTTTAATAGCGGAAATTGGCGTACGTAATTGATGAGAGGCAATAGATAAAAATTCTGACTTTGCTTTATCCAAAACTTTTAGATGAGTATTAGCTTCATGTAAATCTTTATTTACTTTTTGTAAATTTTCGTATAGCTCTAAATTACGAGAAACTATTCCTACCTGATTGGTCAAAGATGTCATCATTTCAATATCCAAAGAAGAAATTTTTTCTCTCTCTACAGCGACTAAAAAATGAACAATACCGATAATTTTATCTTCTGAAAAAATAGGAATGCCAATAATCGTTTTTACACCAAGGTGTTCTTGAATTTTATCGATAACTCCCTCATCAACTGGCGGTGAGAAAAAATCAGTCATTTTGGGAGAAAAATTAATCTTAGCAGACAAAACAGTATCCACCCCTAGATTATAGCCATGTTTTAAATCTGCTTTATACTTAAATATATCTTCTGGCAAAAGATCTATAGCTGTTTTGGCCTTATGATTCTGTGTTACTGCCTTCACTCGTAATTTACCATCGCCGTTGACAAAACTTAAAACACCGCCAATATAGCCAAGCTCAGAAGCAATGCTATCGGCGATCATCTGGGTAACTTTTTTTAGATCTAAGCTACGACTAATCATATTTAGAATTACCTGCATAGTAGTCAAATAACGATTACGCGATTCTAAATCTGCATTAGCCTGTTCTAAGCTCTTGGTGCGCTCATCCACCTTGGCTTGTAAGTCACGGTTTAATTCCTGTACTTCTTCATATAATTTAGACTTCTCAATAGCCGTAGCGATCTGTGGAGCTAAAATCTTGAAAAAATCAATATCTGCACTATCATAAATATCCCCAGAAAGTTTACGATCCAAAACAAGCAAAGCTACTGTTTTATCTGCTTCAACAATTGGAATCACCATCTCTGCTTTAATTTGTTCTAATTCCTGAATAACATGATTTAACTCCTGCTGTTTTTTCTGATCATGAAAATCATCATGCAATTTTATTAATTCTTCTGTAATCAAAAAACCATGGTTATCAACAAAATATTGAGTGGTCTGTTTAGTAATTTGTACCTGTGATTTAACTCCTGCTGAACTCGCTATCAAAGTGAAATTATTATCTCTTGGCATTAACACCAAGGTTTGTTTCAACTTCAATTCTGTAGCTAATAACTTAGTCAAATTAGCTAATAAATCATCTAAATCAATCTCACGGGCTATAACACCACTAGTATGACGCAATACTTGTTGATAATTAATTTTATCTTTATAAAAAATACTATCCGTTATTTTTGCCCAAACTCGCTTGATTGGATCCAAAAGTAAAACAATCAAAATAGAACTAATAATAGTGCTAATAACACGCCCTTTGTTAGTGTCTCCAAATAATATCGGACCAATATAAAAAAGCAAAAAAGCAAAAAAACTAGCCACAGTACCAACTAAAATGGTATAAAGAATACTACGTGCCAATATTAATTTAATATTCATTAAACGATATCTAATGATAGCATATGCCATGGATACTACCATGGTTATAGTAACAACTGGACCCACCCAATTTAATGAAAAATCAACAAAAATTGGATATACTAAATCAAAAATTATAGCACCCAATGAAGAAATAACAGTACCTATTAAAATATATTTTATTTGTTCTTTTTCTAATGCGTTACTATGTGTATATTTTTTTATTAACAATATAAAACCTAAATTAAAATGAATGA
Source organism: bacterium (assembly GCA_018653315.1). Taxonomy (GTDB): domain Bacteria; phylum Patescibacteriota; class Patescibacteriia; order UBA1558; family GWA2-36-10; genus JABIAL01. Next base: position 6,604 of record JABIAL010000016.1, on the reverse strand, counting down.
CCAAATAAAATATATAAATATAATATCCAAAAAATAATTCTACATTATTAACGTTATTCACCACATAGCCACCACCTATGATCCAATCTGTAAACAATAATAATATAGCAACTATAATAAATAAAATTGATGGTAATACTATTTTAAATAATATACGCTTAATAACATTCTTGTATATAAAATAAAATACAAAAAATAAAAACAATGGTGCTAATAGTGCACCAAATATATGTGCTATCTTACCCCACAATTCAATATGAAAAACATCGCTATTCAATCTATAAAGATATAAAGAAAGGCACCAAAAGGCTACTACAACTGAAATTAAGCCTAGAATTAACCTGGTATAATCTACTGATTTTCTCTTTAATAATACAAAAAATCCAAAAAAAAGATTAATCAAAAAAGAAATTAGTAATAAAAAATTAATCAATAACATTTATATATTTTTTTATTTTTACGTATGTAAGTACTAAAAATAATTTAACAAAAAAATAATTAAAGTACACAGGTAAAACCGGATCATTTTTTTGATTAAAATATTCTTTCAATACACCATCATTATATTTCATATTATAATTTTTGATGCTGTAAAATGGCAATTTTATTTTTTTAAATTTAAAGTATAATTTACTTTTAATAAATGCATATACAAAAAATATTTTTTTATCTTTAAGTATCTGTAAAACCTCCTTTATCATAATGATTAATATTAAATGCCTAGGTAAAAATTTATTTTTCGTATATGGCATTATAATTAAGCGGCTCAACTCAGCAATATTATGTTTAGCAAATAATTTAATACTAAGCGGTTCTTTAAAATTAAAACAATCTTTTAATATTGGTAAATTTTGTCTAGTTATTATCCTTACCGAACCTAATATCTTTTTCAATTTAACACTAAATACGTTTATATATATTACACCATTTTCTTTGTCATAAATATCTATATCCAACATATCTAAGTTTGGTGTAATATAATGTTTTTTTAAATAAACGTTATATCGAAATTTATACATTTTTTGTTTTTCAATATAAGTATTAGGAATAAAGACTAAGAGATTGTCTGTTATACCAAGACAATTAACATTATACTTTTTTAATACAATCATTTTGTTCCTTTAGATAAAAATGCACTTCCTGCATAAGTTAGCTTATCATTAATATTTATTTTAAATTTACTATTTCTCAATAAATCCGCCTGTTCACCTTGTTTGATAAAATCATATAAACCTCCCTTATTAGATTTTTTTATTAAAAAATTATAATAAAAAATCATTACAGTCGGATATATCAATTGAAAAACCTGCGTAATAGTAACAATGAAACCTTTCTTTTTTATAGATTTTAAAATATGTGTTTTATATATCAACATTGGTTTAAAATGAATATTAATATTTGATAATATAAAAATACCTCCTGGTTTAAGCATCCTATAAACTTCATGTATTAAATCCTGTCTCTTAGAAACGGGCAATGTATACAAAACATTATTCATAACTATTACTTCAAATTCTTCATCCTTAAATACAAAATGTTGTCTTATGTCAGCATATTTAAATATGATATTTTTTCTATTTTCTATTTTTTTATTAGCCAATGTCAATGCCGCAAGAGAATAATCTACTCCTACTAATCTTTTATACTTTACATTATCAGCTATGTAAAAAATTAAATTACCAGTTCCACATCCTGTTTCTAAAATTTTTAAATTCTTACTAGGCAAAAGAGATATAATGTCTTCTAAAACATTTTGGTAAGGAATCAAATTAACTAATGCATCATAAACATTAAAATACTTTAACCAAAATTTTTCTTCTAACTCATATTTCATAAAATATCACTCCCTACTTGCGACTATCTTTGGTTTAATAAACAAAAAATGACTAATAATCAATAAATGAATTGACAAAAATATCGCGCCAAGCCAATCATATGTAAAATTATTAAACAATAAAAAAATTACACTTACAACGCCTGTTACCAAAAATGTTAAAGCAGTACCGATTATTAAATACCTAAATTGATTCTTATGTGTGCCTTCTGCTGTGGTATATTTTTTAAACAAAATAATAAGTCCTAAGAATACATAAACAAAAAAGTAAACTACAAAAATTAAATAATCCCAAAAAATAATATTTCTATACAATACACCGTCTATGATAGCAGCATCAACATACTTTAATACTCCCGCGAAACTTAAAATAGCTAATACTATAGTAACAGAAGATATGAAATATAATAATATTTTAGGTAAATTTTTGACTTTATAAATAAAATTATACGCTAACATAAAATATGCCAATGGTGCCATTATACCAAAAAACATAACAAATTTAAACACAAAATCATGCCAATAGACGCTCGTTGAAGAAAGCTCTATCGCTTTCATAACTCCCCAACCACCACCGAAAAGGCACATTAAAAAATACCATGTATTACCAGGATTTTTATATTTTTTTCTTAATACCAAAAATCCTAACAATATGGTAAGAGAACTGATAATAAGAATACTTATATTTTGTATGCCCATATTTAAAAATTAATTAAATCATCATAAATCAAACTTACCTTTAATCATTTTTCTTCTCAACTTTAAAGTTGGAGTCAATAAGCCATTCTCCTGACTAAATTCCTCACTAACTAAAATAAAATTTTGTACTTTTTCAATCTCAGAAAAACCCTTCAACCACTTATCTATTTTCTTTTTATACAGAATCAAAACCTTGCTATTCTTTAAAGCATCTGGTAAAGAAAAATCTACATCATTTTTACGAGACCAAATAGCTAACTCTTCAAAATCAGGAACTATTAAAACTGAAAGATTCTTATCATTATCGCCATAAACAAAACTTTGATTAATATATTTGCTTTCATTTAATGCATTTTCTATCGGCTCAGGAAATATATTCTTACCTGTCGATAAGACAATGATATCTTTAGCTCTACCAATAATAGTCAAAAAACCATCCTCATCAATAAAGCCCAAATCACCAGTATAAAACCAACCATCTTTAATCACCTCTTTTGTTGCTTCTGGATTATCATAATAACCCATCATTACATTGTCTCCGCTAACAATAATCTCTTTATTCTCTGCTATTTTTACCTTATTGCAGTCCAAAGCCTTACCAACGGTACCAAATTTATAATTATCCAGCTGATTAACAGCTACTATTGGCGAGGTTTCGGTTAAACCATAACCTTCGATAATTTGAATGCCTAAATTCTCAAAAAATTTGGCTATATTAGGATTTAAAGATGCACCACCAGATATTGCCATACGTAAATGGCCTCCTAAAATCGCTCTAATTTTATTAAATATAATTTTATCCAACAAACTTAACTGAATTTTTTCAACAAACTTCAAATTATTTTTCTTAGCCGACCTAGCTAAATTTAATAAATGATAAAACATTTTTTTCTTCAGCTTGTTGCCAGAAACTACTTTGTCAAAAATTTTATCATATACTTTTTCAAAAATTCTAGGCACACTAGGTAATATAGTTGGCTTAGCCTTTTTTATATCTTCTATAATTGTTTTAGAACTCTGTGCAAAATAGATGCTAGATCCAGAAAAAATAGCCGCATAATAGCCAGCAGTCCTTTCGAAAGCATGTGAAAGTGGTAAAAAAGAGAAAAATTTATCTAATTCTGTTATTTTTACACTCCTTTTAGCGGCTTCTACATCGGCTACTATATTTTTATGAGATAACATCACTCCTTTTGGATCTCCGGTTGTACCAGAGGTATAAATAATAGTATGTAAGTCATCCTCTTTAATTGGCACGTTTATTTTACTAAGATCATTTTTGTACTTTAATACGGGCCAATAATCTACATCTTTTTCTTCAACTAGTCCTACTATTATTCTTTTTTTAAATGAATGATTTAAAAACAAATCTTTATGCTGATCAAAATACTCTTGATAAACAACTAAATAATCTATTTGGGCATGATCAATAATACGCTTTAATTGAGTGGCGTTATAAGTAGCATGCAAAGGAACCATTGTTAATCCTAAAGTCGCCGATGCTAGATCAGAAATAACCCACTCTGGAGAATTAGGTAACATAACAGCTACTTTTTGACCTTTGGTAAAACCTAATTTTGACCACCAATTTGCTATCTGCAACCTATAATTATCTAAAGCATTATAATCAAGATGATGATATTTATCATCTTGCAAATAAGCCAAGGCCACTCTTGAGCCATGAGCTTTAACAATAGCTTGAAATTTATCAATAATTACTGACATACAAGGCTATTTTATCATAAAATTAAGCTTTTGACTATAAAATCAAACAAAAAATCCCCTATTCCTTCGACGACTCGGCTGAGCTCGCCGTGGCCTAACGCTCAGGATGACAGAGGGATTGATTTTAAATGCCTAACAATAAGTCTAATGACTCTTAATAAATTGTATGGTTTTGGAAAAAATAAAATCACGACGAGTATTATGCACTGGATTATGATCTTGTTTATTTAAGATAAATAAATGTTTATCAGCTACAGTTAATTGCTTAAACAAAAACTCCGAACCACGTGGGTGACTAATTAAATCATCACGGGAATGAATAACTAGCACTGGTGATTTTACCTGACTTAACTCTTGTTTAGTATGATGATCAATGAAGTTATAAAAACTAACGATATTTGGTATTGGAATATGTGTATGACGCCCTTGTTCTACCCATTCCTTAGTTATTTCCTCATTCATCCATCTTTTACGATAAGTCTTCTTAAAAATTTTAGCCAAAGGCAACAAAAACCTAATTTGCAATTCATTACGCATAAAAATAGGTATTCCCAGAGCAATAATACCAGCAATTTGTGGATATTTAGTAGATAAATGTAAAGAAATATTAGAACCAAAAGAATAACCAATCAAAAAAACTTTATCATATTCTTTTAATTTTTGTTCTAAGATAGTTTCTACTGACTGTACCCAGTCCTCATATCTAGTATTTAACAATCTCATGGCATTACCACCATGCCCAGATAAAAGTGGCACTTCAATATCATAACCATTACTAGCCAAAAAATCTGCTAACACCCGTAAATCATAAGGCGTACCAGTAAAGCCATGCACTAATATGACCAATGTGCGACTACTTAATTTAATACTAAAAGGTTGCGCTTTGCTAGCTACTCCTTCAATCCCCCTGAACTCCTTTCTCTGTTCTTGAATCATAAAAATTGAGCTTAATTACTGAACTTTATATTTTGTATTTAAAAATTTCTGATATTCCTTATCCCCCTCAATGCTCTTATTAATTAAATTTCTCAACCAATCTGCTTTGCGTATAGCTATTTGCTTAGATTTCCAATCCAGATAATCTGACATTTTAGGTGAAAGACGTAAGGTGTACTTAATGTTAACCATGTCTCGCACACTATTTTGATCTAATTTTTGTAGAAAATTTAAAATTAGATCATCTATAGACTGCAAATCGCACTGCTTAATCTCCATTTTATCTGAAAAATTCTTATTATTTTTCAAAGTTTTTAGAGTCTTACTTTTAATTCCCCGACTATCTGTCAAAAATAAAACGGGCTTATTTTCTGACATAGCTAAAGCCACAAAATAACTACTCTCTTCATCAAGTGTAGTACTGTGGATTAATAAGGCATCTGCTGTATTTAAAGAAGTATCTGCTGGCTTAGTAGTACTAAGATTACTAAAAACATCTACCTGCGCTTTACGTAAATGCTGAAAAATATGCTTACCGATTTCATCCTGATTTTGACTATAAAAATAAACTACCATAATACAAATTAGACATTAATAAATTCATCGATTACATTTGATTTTAAAATTTTGGACAGATTGTCTGGCTTTACATTAGCTATGACCCACATTGTTTTAGCCAAAGCCGTTTCTGGTGTACAAGCAGTCAAAGTAATAAAATCTGGATCTGCTTGCAAATAATTCATATGATACAAAATAACTGGTTTATCTAAAGACTGTAAAGATTTTCTTTGTTTTATTGATAATTCTTCGTCATGCATAAAGACAAAAATGGCTTTGTACTTATTCAAACACTGAGCAGTAAAATCAAATAAACTTCGATCATCAATTAATAAAATATCTTGAGAAATACTTTTGAATATTTGCGCTGTTTGATTAGAATAATGTAAATTTTGTTTAAAAGTAATACCAAAGTCAACTTTAGCTAAATAGTTATCATCAACACTGGTTAAAATATATTTACCTTGCTGATGCTCTAATTTAGCCTTAACACCAGCTACTAAACGACTGCCAAACATAATAGTCGGCTGTGGTAAGGTTTCACAGGCTACTTGAACAGCATTGATTAAATTTGACCTTAAACCTAAACCACCTTGTTGAGTTATTAACTCTTGCATCATGTCTTTTTTTTCTTTAGTCTGTAAGCCACTTAATTGCGAAGCTGTTACTACCAGACTAATATCTAAATGCTGTAACAAAAAATTTAAAATCACCGTAGCTATTACTATTTGCTCGGGTTTAGTAACCAAAACAAAACCATCGTACTGTCCTTTATTTTTAACAATAAAATTAGCTGCTTTTTCCCAAGCTCTCAAATCTAAAACCTCTTCTTCGCTATATAATAATTGCGTG
>JABIAL010000015.1 GCA_018653315.1 bacterium | reverse complement strand
CGGCAGATATTTCTTTTTTTGGTTCGATTTTTCTTTTGAGATTTTGGATTGGAATGGTTTTGATTTTCATTTTTTTGGCCAAAGCCAAGAATTTTGGATTTTGATCATTTATTTCGCCAAAAGCAATATGAACTTCATTGTTTTTACTGAAATATTGGGCTAATTCTAGCGCATATTTTTGTGCTCCACCCCATTTTGTCTGAGTGACTAGGTAGAGGATTTTTTTGCCTTTTATGTTTTTGTCTTTTATCATAGTATTATAATATATTATATAGACTAATAAAACAAGAGAATTATAGTGTTTTTGATCAAAAAATGTCGTGAATAGCAATGAAAATGTCGTGAATAAACCTCTTATTTTATTAGCTTTTATTATATTTTGATCAAAAAATGTCGTGAATAGTAATGAAAATGTCGTGAATAATATTTTATTAATTTTGGCTAATATTAGTAAAAATTTAGATTGTTATTTTCCTTTAAATTTGTTATAATTTTAGAGTATTTAGGAAATAAGAGGAGGTTTATTGACATAGTTGATAGTTTACAGTAAACTATCAATAGTAAACTATAAAAATATGACAACTAACACAGCACAAAAAATCGTTAATTTTGTTAGAAAAAATAAAAGCGTTAGGCCAAATGATTTGGTTTCTTATCTTGAAATTAGCAAGCAAGCAGTTTTTAGACAATTAAAAAAATTGTTAGAGCAAGAGATTTTAAGTAAAACTGGCACACCTCCGAATGTTTTTTATACGATTAAAACATTCTCAAATTTTAAGAATATTACTATTTCAGATAAAAATAATGCTGATATTATAGAAAAAAATTATTTATTTATTACACCCAATGGAGATTTTTTAGCTGGAGTAAAGGGATTTAATTATTGGTGTGAGCATAATAATTTACCAGTAGAAAAAACAGTAAGTGATTACGTTAAAACATTAGATAAATATAATAAATTTAAAAATAATGAAACAGGATTGATTTCAGGGTTAGAGAAATTTAAACAATCTTTTGAACAAGTTTATATAGATCAGGTTTATTATCTTGATTTTTATAGTATAGAAAGATTTGGTAAAACTAAATTAGGTTCATTATTGCTTTATGCGAAACAATCACAGAATAGAGAGTTAATCAATAAAATTTTTCAAATTATAGAACAGCCAGTTTTAAATTTAATTAAGATTGCTAAAATTGATGCTGTATCTTTTGTCCCTCCTACTGTTGCTAGAAATATTCAATTACAAAAAGAATTAGAAAAAAAGTTTTCTTTTAAATTACCAAAAATAAACATTGTTAAGGTCAACACTGAAATTACTGTACCACAAAAAACTTTAAGTAAATTAAAAGATAGAATTAATAATGTAGATAAGACTATTTTTTTAGGTGAAAATAAAGTTTTTAATAATATTTTATTAATCGATGATGCAGTTGGTTCCGGAGCCACTTTTAATCAAATAGCTAAAAAAATAAGAGAAAAAAAATTAGTCAAAGGAAAGATTATAGGGCTAGCCTTAACAGGTAGTTTTAAGGGTTTTGATGTAATTAGCGAGGTGTAGATTTTGTTTTATGTGTTTAAATTTATACTTATATTCAAAGTTTGTATAAAAAATGAAGAAGAATGCAAAGTTGAGAAGATTTGCCAGTGTTAGTATATGAATAAAAATCAACCCGTATCTAACGGGGTAAAAAAAATATTAATATTTTCCGTGGCTTATTATCCATTTATTGGTGGAGCTGAAGTTGCAGTTAAGGAGATTACTGATCGTAATCCCGATTTTGATTATTATTTGATTACTAATAAATTTGATACTAATTGGCCTGATGAAGAAAAAATAGGCAATATTAATGTGCGACGTGTAGGCAAGGGTAAAAAGATAGATAAATATCTCTATCCTTTAAGAGCCTTTCGTTATGCTTTGCGTTTGCATAAAATGGTTAAATTTGATTTCGTATGGAGTATTATGGCTTTTTACGCTGGAGCTACTTCTTTATTTTTTAGGTATAAAACCAGAGTGCCGTATCTTTTGACATTACAAAGTGGCGATAGTGATACATTTTTAAAAAAACGTACTTGGTGGTGGAGTTTTTGGTACAAACGTGTTTATCGTCGAGCAAAATTGACCCAGGTAATTAGTAATTATCTTGGTAAACGTTCTCGCCAGATGGGCAATAAAGGAGAAATTATTTTAATCCCAAATGGTGTTGATTTAGAAGTTTTTCAAACAAAATCATATGAGGAAGATCAGCCAGAGGCTGACCAGCCTTTGGCTGGAAAATTAGATTTAAAACAACATTTGGGTTTAGAAGATGAAATCATTTTAATTTCAGTTTCTCGTTTAGTGAGCAAAAATGGTTTAGATGATTTAATTAAAGCGGTTAATTTTTTGTTATATAAAAGTGGTATAGATGTAAAATTGTTATTACTTGGTAGTGGTTCGGATGAATTTGAACTAAGAAATTTAGTTCAAAAATTAGGCGTAACAGATAATGTTATTTTTTTGGGACATCTTGATCATACGGATCTGCCTAAGTATTTACAAATAGCAGATATATTTATTCGACCGTCTTTATCTGAGGGTTTAGGTAATTCTTTTTTGGAGTCTATGTTAGTTGGTACGCCAATAATTGGCACAGAAATAGGTGGTATCCCAGATTTTTTGACTGATGAGAAAACGGGTTTATTTTGTAAAATTAACAATTCATCATCGATTGCTCAAGCTGTTGAAAAATATATAGATAATCAAGATTTATATAACCAGATTAAAATCGCTGGACAAAAATTAGTATCCGAAAAATATAACTGGGACATTATTGCAAAAAAGATGAAACAAGTTTTTGATAAGATGAATCAATAAATCAATCACATTTTCGCATACATTGTCGTTATAAATTAAAATTAAATACAAAAAACAATATGAAATTTTTATTATTTTGTGGTTCATTAACAGTTTTAGCTGTCATATTCCAACAGATATAATATTATGAAGATACTTATTGCCGCTGGCATATTTATTCCTGAAGTAGGTGGACCAGCTACTTATATTTCCAACTTAGCTAAAGAGTTTGTTAAGCTTGGTCATAAGGTATCTGTGGTTACTTATTCGGATCAAGATTTTTATGACATTGATGATAATTTATCATATAAAGTTTTTCGGATAAAAAGAAAGAATAAGTTATCTAATTATTTTCGTTACTATAAAAAATTAAAGGATGTAAACAAAAAAGAAAGCATTGATCTTTTGTATGCCTTTGATCATTTTAGCGCTGGTATTCCGGCAAGTTTACTTGCTAAAAAAATAAAAAAGCCATTAGTGATTAGAGTCGGTGGCGATTTTCTTTGGGAAAAAATGGTTAATTTAGGAAAAATAAATATTCCTTTGCATAAATATTACTCTACTAATAAAAATATAAAAGAAAAAATTTATCTTAATATTTTCCAAAGAGTTTTTATTCGAGCAAATAAAATTATTTTTAACACACAATGGCAGCAAGATTTATATGAAGCTAATTTCATTTTGAATAAAAAAAATAATTCAGTAATTCATAACTTTTTTGTAAAGAATAATCTAGAAAATAAAAATATAAATTCCGATGAAATTATATTTGCTGGTAGATTTATTAAATTAAAAAATATAGAAAATTTAATTAAAGCTTTTTCTCAAATAAAAACAAATAAAAAATTGATTTTAATTGGTGATGGTCCAGAAAAAAATAATTTAAAAAATTTAATTAAAAATTATACTAATATAAAAATAGAAGCTCCATTGCCAGTAGATAAGCTACTAAAAAGAATTAGTGGTTGTTACGCATTCGTATTACCTTCATTGTCTGAGCTAAGCCCAAATGTTGCCCTAGAAGCTTTAAGTCTAGGTAAGGCGGTAATATTGACCAAAAACAATGGATTGCCAGCTGAGCTAAAAAAATATTTTTATTTGATTAATCCAGAGGCCATTAATGAGATTACAAAAGCTATTAATTTTTTGTTAGAAGATAAAAATTATCAAGATTTTTTACAAAAAATAGAGCTATGCATTTTTGATAATAGTTGGTCTAAAATTACTCATGATCATATTAAATTATTTAAATCTTTATGAAAATATTAAGTTTAGGATTAGACAAAAATATTTTAGATAAAAGTTCTGAAACAGCTCAACGAGCTGTTGCTTATGGTAAAAAAGTTGATCAATATTTCGTTGTAGTTCCAGGTCAAAATCAATCTTTAGAATTAGCAGATAATGTTCACGTTGAGTCTCGGGGGAGTAATAATAAGATTATTGCTTTATTTAAGTTAAGAAAATATTTAAAAAATTTAATTAAGCAAGAAAAATTTAATTTAATAACTATCCAAGATATTTATTTTTTGGCTTCTTTGGGTTTGTGTCTGGCTAATAAATTTTGTTTGAAATCTGAAATTCAGGTTCATGGCTTTGAAAAATTAGGTGGTATCAGAAGATATTTGGCTAAGAAAAATTTACGTCGAGCAGATTTAATTAGGGTAGTGAGCGAAAGATTAAAAAAGCAATTGATAACTGATTTCAAAGTTGCAGAAAATAAAATTTACATAGCCCCCGTGGCAGTGGATGTAGATAAAATAAAAAATAGTGATACAAGTAATGAGCTAAAACAAAAGTATAAGAATAAATTCATTTTTTTGACCGTAGGACGGTTAGTTGCAGTAAAAAATATTAAATTACAAATAAAAGCTCTAGCTAGGATAAATAATAAAAATGTACAATTAGTAATTGCTGGCGAAGGGTCAGAAAAACTAAAATTACAAAATTTAGTAGAAGAATTAAATTTAAAAGATCAAGTTAATTTTATTGGTTGGCAAGATGATTTGGGTGGCATATACAAAATAGCAGATTGTTTTTTATTGACTTCTGATAGCGAGGGTTACGGTATGGTGGTAGCAGAAGCTGTTTTGGCTGATCTGCCAATTATCATGACCGATGTTGGAGCAGCAGGAGAACTAGTCGTTAATGATGTAAACGGTTTTATAATTCCAGTAAACAAACTAGATGTCTTGATAGAAAAAATGCAGTTATTGTTTGACGATAAAAATTTATCGTTGGAGTTTGGAAAAAATAGTAGCCAATTTAAATATAAAATTTTAGTTCAAGAAGAGTTGATTAATAAAATTACATCAAATTGGAAAACAATAATATGAAGTTATTAATTTTAACTCAAAAAGTAGATAAAAATGATGCCATTCTTGGTTTTTTTCATAATTGGGTAAAGGCGTTGTCTTTTAAGTTTGAAAATGTTATCGTTATTGCCTTGGGAGTTGGTGATTATGACTTGCCTGGCAATGTTAAGGTTTTTTCTTTAGGCAAAGAGAAGAAAGAGTGTCGTTTTCAGTATATTATCCGTTTATATAAGCATATTTGGCAGCAGAGAAAAAATTATGACGCAGTTTTTGTGCACATGAATGTTGAGTATGTTTTGACTGTTGGCTGGCTATGGAAATTGTTAGGTAAAAAAATTACACTTTGGTACAATCATAAACACGGAGGTATTAAATTGTATTTAAGTAAGTTTTTTGTCAGTAAAGTTTTTCATACCTCTCCATTTGCTTGTCCTGCTCGCTTCAAAAAATCTATTACCATGCCGGTCGGTATAGATACTGATTTATTCAAGAGAGATAGCGAAGATAAAATAATCAAGCCCACATTATTAAGTATTGGTCGTATTTCTCCAGTCAAAAATATAGACATCTTAATTGAAGCAATGGAGGTGTTAGACAAGCAGAAATTTGATTTTTTACTAAACATTTATGGTGATGCCCCAATTAGAGACAGGGAATATTTAGATAAATTAAAAACGTCGACAAATAAGTTGATAGCTGATCAAAAAATTATCTTTCATCCCCCGGTAGTAAATTTTAAAACACCAGCTGTTTATAGTCAGCATGATTTATTTATTAATTTAACAGCAAGCGGAAGTTTTGACAAAACTATCTTAGAAGCAATGTCTTGTCAGAATCTTGTTTTAATTTGTAATCAATCTTTAGGTGATGATTTACCGGAGCAATTTTTATTTGAAGAAAATAATATTCAAGATCTGGTTGAAAAAATTAAACAAATTCTTTCTTTATCAGATATAGAACAAAAAAAATACAAAGAACAATTTAGACAATATGTTATTAATAATCATAGTCTTAACTTGTTAAGCGATAAAATAAAAATAAATTTAGAAAATTTATAGTATGAAAAATCTTATTCTTTTACCTACTTATAATGAAAGAGAAAATGTAGAAATTATAATCAAAGAAATTTTTGCGTTGTTACCAAATATTCATATTTTAGTTATTGACGATAATTCACCAGATAAAACAGCTGAAGTAGTCAAAAATTTAATGAAACAATATCCAAATTTGGACATTCTAGAGCGTCAAGAAAAGCAAGGCCTAGGAGCCGCTTATAAAGATGCGATCACAAAGTCAATTCGAGATAAAGATATTTATTCGATTATTACTATGGATGCAGATGGCTCTCATGCAACAGAGTATTTACCTGTTATGTTAATTAATATAAAGGAATATGATTTGATTATAGGCTCTCGTTATGTAAAGGGTGGTGGAGTAGAGGATTGGGAATTTTTCCGTAAGAAGTTGAGTAGTTTTGGTAACTTATATGCCAAATTTTGGACAGGCTTGAAGATAAACGATCTAACAGCTGGCTTTGTTTGTGTTCGTCGCGAAATTTTAGAAAAAATAAACTTTGATCATATTAGTTCTTCTGGCTATGCTTATCAGATAGAATTCAAATTTATGTGCGCATATACCTTAGGAGCTCGTGTTAAGGAAATTCCTATCATATTCAAGAGCCGTCGACAAGGTGAATCAAAAATTTCTAACCAAGTTATTAGTGAAGGAGTTATTTTGCCTATTAAATTATTTTTCAAAAGATTATGGAAAAGATAATTTGTCCGATTTGTCGCTCAGAGCAAATAAAATTTTACCATAAAAAAGACAATTATGATTTGCATAGATGTCTGCAGTGTCGATTGGTTTTTGTTTGGCCAGTGCCAAGAAATTTACAAGAAATTTATCAAGAGACTTATTACAAAGGTAATGAAACAGATAATAGTGTTTTTGGCTATAGTGATTATGATCAGGACAAGGAGCCAATGAAGGATATTTTTATTGCTTATTTAAAAAAATTAGAAAAATCAGTTAGGAATAAAAAAATATTAGATATTGGTTGTGCTAATGGTTATTTTCTAGATTTAGCTAGGGAGCTTGGTTGGCAAACTTATGGGGTAGAAATTTCTCAATACGCAGCTGCAGAAGCTCAAAAAAGAGGCCATCAAGTATTTCTAGGTGATTTGGCGCAATTAGACATTAAAGAGAGATTTGATTGTATTACTATGTGGGACGTGTTAGAACACATCACAGAGCCTATTAGTTATATGCAGCGGGTAAATCAATTATTACAAAAAGATGGTTTAGTGGCTATTAATACCATTGATAAGGATAGTATTTGGGCTAAGCTTTGTGGTAAGCACTGGAATGCTATTATTCCGCCAGAACATCTTTTGTTTTTTAGCAAACAAAGTTTATTTTTTTTATTAAAGCAAACAAAGTTTATAATTAAAGACAGTAAAAAAGTTGGCAAGAAATTTTCTTTAGCTTATATTTTTAAAGTTTTATATAATTGGCAAAAATTGAAAATTTATAGAAATTTATCCTATTTGTTTGATAATAAATTTTGGCGCAAAGTTAAGATTCCTATAAATCTTCGTGATAATATATTTATTATTGCTCAAAAAATAAAAGATGATTAATTTTCTCAAAAAACATTTTGGTATCATTTTATTAGCTATTGTGGTTTCAATTTTTACTTTTGGGCCGCAATTATTTGCTATTAATAAAATAGGTAATGACTTTAGAGGTGTTTATCCTATCAACACAGCTGATGATATTTATTATTTAGCTCGTGCTCAAGATATATCCGATGGGCATAATTTTTTAGCCAATCCATATTTATATGAGCATAAAGATAGTTCGCCAATGCAGTTTTGGCTACCAGACTATATCATGGCTAAGCCACTAGCTATTTTTGGTGTTGAGCCTGCGATTGGCTATATTTTTTATGATCTTTTATTGTCCATAATTTTAGTTATCTTAATTTATTCTATTTTATTTTCATTAACTAAAAATAGATTATTATCATTATCAGCTACAACTTTTTTACATTTAGGGCTTTTTCTTGTTGTGTTTTCCAGAGCTCCTAGTCCGCAGTTAAATTTTATTTTTTATTTGTTGTTATTATTATTTTTAATTAAATATATTCAAACAAAGAAAAAAATATTTGTTATTTTAGCGACTTTTATTTTTGGCTTATTGTTTTATATCTACCCATATTATTGGACATTTTTTGCAGCCAGTATGGGTGTTTTCTTGATCGGAAATTTATTATGGAAAAAGAAGATCAAATGGAACTACATATTTTTGATGATCGGCGGATTTGTTATTGGCTTACCATATTTTATTTCTATGTTAATCAGTACCAAATTACCATTTTATGAGCAGTCAATTTATCGTCTAGGCATGATCAATACTCATTTTCCATCAGGTATAAAGATAATTTTTTTATTTATAGTAGCCTTAATATTATTTGCTATTGCGTATAAGAAAAAAATAATAAAAATCAATGAGCTATCGATTTTATTAATCAGTAATATTATGGCTGCGGTGATTTGTGTTAACCAGCATGTTATCACTGGAAAAAATTTAGAATTTTCTAGTCATTATTGGGATGTTAGTATTTTTTCTTTTGTGTTTTTAATATTTTATTTATTAGCTAAGTTTTTACAAAAAACAAGTTTTAAAATATACCAAAATAAAATTGCTATTATTTTATTAGTTTTGGTTTTAGTATTTGCTTTTGTTCATCAAAAAAATCAAATTCTATCAGATGCTCATCCTAAAGAACAAGAAATCTACTGGCAGCAATACATGCCCTTGTTTGAATGGCTAAACCAAAATTCAAACAAAGAATCTGTTGTCTATGCTAACAGTGACTTAAGTAATTTAATCCCAGTTTATACACGTAATAATATTTATTATAACCGTTTTGCTAATTTGTTTTTTATCTCTGATCAAGAAGTTCAGGAAAGATTTATTATTAATAATTATTGGGAAAATTTTGATGAAGAATTTATTTTTGATCACCAACGTTATATTTGGGGTGTGCATTATATAGATCAGTATGGACATAATTTATCTAAAAATAAATTAAAGCAATTATTATTTTTACCTGTTAAAGATTATGAACAAATCCCTCAATCAGAAATTGACAAGTTCATTGACTTGGTAAATCAGATGCAAGCGGGGGATTTAAAAGACTATTTATTTAATTATCGAGTAGACTATTTTATTTGGGATAAAAACAAAAATCCAAATTGGCAAGTAGATAATTTGGATTTTCTAGAAAATGTTTATTATAGTAGAAATTTTACAATCTATCGTGTTGATCATCTTTAATGTAGTCTTTACCTAAGCGAGCAATGACTTTTTCAACATAAGAAATCGCTTTTAGTACCTCTTCCACAAGGTGTAATGTCAAAAAAGCGCCATAGATTACTATAACGTAAGAAGTTAGAGGGTACAGTTCAGGGCTAACAAAAAATATTTTTTCTATTATCAAACTAAGTACAATGATAATCATGGCGATAAAAAATTGCCTGATTTGAAAACGAATAGATAATACTTTGCGAATTAATCCATGTTTTAAAATTTTTTCATTGACAATAGATTCTGAAACTTCGTTATTTTTGACCTTCCAAATAGTTGGTTTTTTTAAGTAATATTTGCAACAAAGATGAAAAGGTAATTGGCCATTAGATTTAAGTAGTGTCCATGATAGGCCGCCAAAGAATCCAGCTAATAGAATTAAGTCAGGATTTAATAAAGATGATTGAGAAATATTATAAGCTAAAGCGAATAAGAATAATGCTGGAACAATTAGATGATAGACTCCGTCAACATATAGTCCTTTGAGAGAAAAATTATTGTAATAACGAGCTAGGTCACCATCAACTCCATCTAAAACCAAGCAAATCCATAATAAAAATATAGAAATTATTTTGAGCCAGAAACCAGAAAAGAAAATTAATATTGAAGCAGCAACGCTTAGTAGAACAAAAATATAAGTCACCTGGTTTGGGGTTATTTTTATATTATGTTTAATAATGAGGTAGCTTAAAAGTAGAGCTGGATCTTGATTACATCTACGATGGCCCCACATTTTCCCCATTCTTTCTCTTTTGTCACCGTGTAGCTTATTGCCTAATTCCTTAAGAGTCTCCATGTTCTAGGTCAGTTATTTTTTTTATTAGCTCTCTTATTTCTGTTGATGAAGTAGATTTTGTGTAAGGAAAATAAACAACTTTTACACCTACTTCTTTTAATTTTCTTTCATATTCTTTCCAGCTTTCTGCACCATACCAACAATCAGCAACGAAGAGTATATCGTATTTTAATTTTTTCCAAGCCTCGAATTTATCTATGTTATCTTGCGCTATGACCGAATCAACAAAACCTAGATTTCTAATTATTTCCATTCTTTCATTGTGCGGGATAAAGGCCTTCTTTTTTTTGTAACTGACCAATTCATCAGTGGTAACACCTACGATTAATTTATCACACATCGCTTTTGAGTTTTTTAGGATATTCAGATGTCCAATATGAAATAGATCAAAAACCCCAGTAGTATAGCCCACTAATGGTTTTTGTTTTTTAAACATCTTGACTAATTTAGAAATTTTCATAATAATTATACTAATTTAATATTATCATTTTACATCTTAAATTACTATTTTGCAATAAGTTAAATATGGTACTATAATACAGATATGCCATTTTTATACATAAATCATAGCCGTATTCCGACTGAAAAAGCACATGGAATTAACATTGTCTCCATGTGTGAATTTTTTTATGCCAAAGATGGTGATTTTAAGTTGATTGTGCCTAATATTGGCAATAATATTAAAGTTAGTATAGTAAATTATTATGGCCTAAAAAGTGAATTTCCTATCAAAAAATTGCCAACTATTTCGGCTTTGCGTTGGGAAAGCATTTTGGGTCAATTAGCCTTTTGGGTGCAATTTAGTAGTTTTTATATCTCTGTCTTTTTTTATCTATTATTCAAGAGCAGAAAAGACACTATTGTTTATACTAGGGACCATTTAGCATCTTTATTGTGGTTCTTAGGTTATAAGGTTGTTTATGAGTGTCATAGTATTCCCAAAAAACAAAAAGTATTTTTTTCTTTGACAAGGTTATTTTATAAAACAGTTGTCATTTCAGCAGGCTTGCAAAAGTATTTTTTACAGCAAGGATTCAAGCAAGAGAAAATTTTTATTGCCCCAGATGCAGTTAAGTTAGAAAAATTTGATATTGATATTCCCACTGGACAAGCTAGACAAAAATTAGCTTTACCTGAAAATAAAAAAATTATTTGTTATTGTGGTAAATTTAAAACCATGAATATGGACAAGGGGATTCATGATATTTTAAAATCTCTAAAATATTTGTCAGAAGATATTATATTTTTGGCAGTTGGTGGAAGTGATAAAGATATAGAACATTATCAAAACATCGTTAAAGATTTAAAAGTTGATCAGCGAGTTATTTTTATAGGTCATGTAGCACAAGGAGACTTAGCTTATTATCAAAAAGCAGCAGATATTTTATTAATGCCATTTCCTTACCATAAGCATTATGCAGAATTTATGTCACCGATAAAAATGTTTGAGTATATGGCCAGTCAAAAACCAATCGTTACTTCTGATCTGCCAACTATTAGAGAAGTTTTAAATGAAAATAATAGTCTTTTTTGTCGGTCAGATAATCCAGAAGATTTATCAAAAAAAATAAAATATATTTTTAACAATCCAGAGCATGCCTTATCTATAGCTAAACAAGCCCATAAAGATGTACAAAAATTTTCCTGGTCTAATCGTGTGCAATCAATTTTAGATTTTATAAATATTTAATATGTCCTGTGGATTTTCCAAAAAATTAATTTCCGATTTAGTCTGTCAAAAAGATGGAGCTATTTTGAGCATTGATAAAATCACTAGAGAAAATGAACAGTCTGTTTTTGACGGGCAACTTGTCTGTGCTACTTGTCAGTCTCATTATGAAATAAAAGATGGAATAGTAAATTTGTTGATTGATAAGCACGATCTAGAACAATTAATGCAAGATGAAATATCTGCTCGTGATAAGGAGGCGGGTCAATATGACAAAAGATTAAGTGTTAGATATTACAAAGAGCTGCCTTCTACTTTTAAAAAAATAGGTGATTGTCACAATAAGAAGGTTATAGAGTATGGCTGCGGCACAGGACGTTTAACTCAAGAATTAGTCACCAGGTGTGATCAAATATTAGCTGTTGATTTTTCTGTGAAGTCATTAAAATTGTTAGCAGACAAGTTTGATAACAAGGATAATATTGGTTTAGTTTTAGCTGATGCTACTAAATTTAAATCAGTTAACAATTCTTTTGACATAGCTTTGTCTTTTCAATTTTTGGAACATGTTCCTACTTTAGAGCAGAGAAAGACCTGGTTAAATAGTGTGCATCAAACCTTGATTGATGGAGGACTCTTTATTTCTACAGTTTATCATCAAAGTTTACGTCGTCGTATAAAAAAACAACCACAAGAAGGAAGTCATCCCTTTGGTATTTTCTTCCATTATTTTTTTGATAAAGAAATAAAAGATGAGCTCAAAACCTATTTTAATATTGTAAATCTTCACCCCATAGATATAACGTTACCCTTGGAAGCGAGACTCAATATCCCCATGAAACTAGCTGGTCTATTATCTAGATTGTCTGAGCACATACCTATTGTAAATCAGTTAGGTCATTTGTTAATTGTTAAAGCAAAAAATAAATCTTAATATAATTTTCATGTTTAATAAATTAAAGAAAATTGTTTATAGCCCTAAAATTAGATACTCTAATCGTTTTAGAGGGTTTGCCTTAAATGCAAGAGAAGAAGTTTTGAAGAAAGCCACTATGTTTATTCAGGCCAATGGTGTAGTTGGAGATTATTTTGAATTTGGTGTCTATAGAGGCGGTACATTTATTGCGGCTTATCATTTTGTTAAAAATAATGTAAAGAATGACATAGAGTTTTTAGCCTTTGATTCATTCAAGGGGTTACCTGAAATAAAAAATGAAGATGCTGAGGACCCAATGTATAAAGAAGGGCAATATTCTGCTGATCTAGATATTTTTAAAAATGAATTGATAAAAAATAATGTAGATCTCAATAAAGTAAAAATTTTCCCTGGTTGGTTTGATAAAGTACTAAACACAGAGTTAAAACAAAAATTAAAAGACCAAGGCAAAAAATCTTCGATAGTGTGGGTTGATTGCGATTTGTATGAATCAACTACGGTAGTTTTGGATTTTATAAAATATTTTTTAGTTGACGGTAGTATTGTTCTGTTTGATGATTGGGTTTGTTTTAAAGGGCGTCCAGACAAAGGAGAGCAAAAAGCATTTAGTGAGTGGCTAGATAAAAATCCAAACATAAAAGTAAGCGAGTTTCATAAATTTGGCTGGAATGGAAATTCTTTTATTATTCATAAGTCTTAGTGAAGTATGAGCAAGTATAAGCAACATTTTTCTTATGGTTTTTTTCTACCATTTATCTTGAAAAAGAAATGGATCTGGTTTTCTGATCCTTGTGATGTCAAAAATAGTGCCATGGTAAATTTTTTTTCTTATAATAATGTTAATAAAGAAGGTTTTCATAAAAAACAAGGCTTAACCTCAATTATTGATTTAAATCAAAATCTTGATAATATTTGGGAGAAAATCAGAAAAAAATTTACACGAGCATTGATTTCTAAAGGTGAGAAACAGGGCATCGTAATTAAACAGGATAATAATTTTAAAGAATTTAAAAAAATATATAAAAGTTTTCGTAGCAAAAAGAAATTATCAACTGATAGATTTAGTTTATTAAAACAGGGGATATTATTTTCTGCTTATTATAAAGATGAAATGATCGCTGGACATATTTTTGTAGCCGACGATAGACACATGCGTTCTTGGGTGACTGCTTCTTCACGTTTAAGCCAGATCATAGGTAAAGATAAACGTTTTATTAGTTGGGCTAACAGAATGTTAATCTGGGAAGCAATCAAATATGCTAAAAAAAATAATTTGCAAGTGTTTGATATGGGCGGCCTTGACTTAGAAGATGAAGGCTCCCCACTTACTGAATTTAAAGAGAGCTTTGGTGGCGTTAGAAAAGATTGTTATTATTACCATAAAATATACTCACCTTTATTAAAATTTTGGATAAAGATAAGGTGATGAATAATATTTTATTTCTAACAAACAAGTTGTTGATTGGAGGTGCCGAAATGATTTTTGTGAACCAAATAAATTTGATAGACAAAAATAAGTTTAATCCATTTGTTGGCTTACTTTATTCGACTAACAAGAAAGATAATTTATATCACAAATTAAAAATTAGTGATAATAAAATTATTCATTTTAATTTTAAGCAAAAATTAGGGGCTCTAGACATTGGAGGAATAATAAGACTTACTAAATTTCTTCGGCAAAATAAAATAGACATTATATTTACTTCTTTATTCGAAGCAAATTTTGCCGGTAGACTAGCGGCAAAATTTGCTGGTACAAAAGTGATCGTCAGCTCTGAACACAGTTGTTATTATGATAAAAGGTATTGGCAGAAAAAAGTTGATTGGTTTTTATCATTTTTTACAGATAAAATAGTAGCCGTAAGTAATGAAGTTGCAGATTTCACATCAAAACAAGAAAAGATTGATTCAAAAAAATTTAAAGTAATCAAACAAATTAGTGACATAAGTATTGAAGGAATTTTTAATAGAAATGAACTGAGAAGACAATTTGATATTCCTATAAATGCTTTTGTCTGTGGTAGTTTAGGTAGATTTAGTCCAGAAAAGGCTCAGTATAAAATTATAGATATGGCTGAGATTTTAGTTTATGATTTAAAAATTAAAGACATATATTTTATCATAATTGGTTATGGTGCTCTACATGATGAACTTTTAAGATTGATAGCTGTCAAAAAATTAGAAAAGTATGTTAAAATTATCAAAGATCCAGGTCTAGCCAAAGAATACTTGGTCATGTTAGATATATTTATTTTGACTTCAATAAGGGAGGGCTTTGGCATAGTTTTATTAGAGGCAATGAACAATGGCTTACCTTGCATTGCTTTTAATGTTGGTGGTGTTTCAGAGGTAATTAGGGATAAAGAGAGTGGATTCTTAATTGATAATAATCATAAGCAAGATTTTATTAATAAAATTTTATTTTTTTATAAAAATAAATCCTTGATGCATGAATTTAGTTTAAGATCGAAAAAAAGTGTAGATAGTATTTTGGGGAAAATAGAGGATTTAGAAATTTTTTTTATGTCTTTATGGAAAAGCAAAAAATAAAACTCATTGTTACAATAGATACTGAGGCAGATAATCAATGGCACGAGGGTGATTTAAGTTTGAACAATATAAAACATTTACCTCGTTTTCAAGCTTTGTGTGAGAAATATGGCATGAAGCCGACTTATTTACTTTCTCACGAAGTTGCCGCTAGTAATTTGGTAGATGATTTAAAAGATTGGCAGGATAAAAATTTAGCTGAAATAGGAGCGCATTTACATCCTTGGACTACGCCACCTTATGAAGAAAATCATGATTATAAAATTCACAGCTATCCTCATGAATTAGATGACAATCAATTATTGATTAAACTTAAAAATTTGACAGACATTATTAGTCAAAAATTTAATAAGTTGCCAGTTAGTTTTAGAGCTGGTCGCTGGGGATTTGATGAAAGAGTAGCTAAACATTTAAAATCTCTTGGGTACAAGGTTGATTGTTCGGTGACACCAAAAATAAATTGGCAGAAAACAATTGGTGATCCGCAGAAAAATGGTGGCCCTGATTTTAGGTTTCATTCAGTTTACCCACATACATTTGAGGGTATCACAGAGATTCCCATGACGATTTTATTTACAGGGATTTTTAAAAAAGAAAACACAAGATTAGCCAAACTTTTTTTAAGCTTGCCAGAGAGTTTTATAAAAAAGGTATTAAATAAGTTGTTTTTTAGACAGAGGTGGTTGAGAATTTTTGATAGTAGTAGTGCTAAAGACTGGAAGTTGATTTATAAATCAGCGGTAAAAAATAACTTGCCTGTTATGGAATTTATGATACACTCAAGTGAGTTAATGGTGGGTGGTAGCCCTTATTCCAAGACTGAACAACAATTAGAAAATATTTATACACAACTTGAAGAAATGTTTAAGTATTTTAAAAGTAAAAATACAAAGAATTGCTTCTTAAAAGATTTGATAAGATAATTATGAATTTCAGAGAATATAAAGAATTAGTGCATGCTCCCAAAAAAGATCACATGGCTGGAGATAGGCTTTATAGGTTGGAGCGTAATATTTCCGTCAGAATTAGTTGGTCGTTGTACAAGTTTTTGCCTTTTATTCAAGCAAATCATGTTACAGGCTTATCATTTTTAATTTTGTTGGTAGTTTTTTTTAGTAACTTTGTTCGCTCTGTTGATTGGCCAGGCTACTTTACTATCATTCAAATTTTAGCCTTATATTTAGTGGTTTTGACTGATAAAATCGATGGTGAATTAGCACGGGCTAAAGAGCTCGTTACTCAAAAAGGTGTGTACTATGATTATACTGTACATCTTTTTTATCCTTTTATTTTTTACTTTACAATTGGACATTATTTTTTCTCTGTGTCCGGTCAATTTTTATTATTTTATTTAACAATACTATTAAGTATTATTACTATTGCTCTAGTTGAGTTTAGAGCTATTAGAATTTTAATTGGCGAGATTATTCAGAAAAATAATTTAAACATTAAAGATTTAGTTCCTCGGACTAATAAAAAAAAGACAAATTGGCCTCTTCCGATTAGGTTATTAAATTACCTAACTTTTATGCTCTATGCTTGGATTTTATTTTATTATTTAGTTGTAGTATTTATTAGTGTTAATAATTTTGAATTAGCTTATAAGCTCTATGCTATTCACATTATTTATTGTTTAGTAATTTTAGCTTATAGAGTTTTTTGGCAGTATCCGCATCAAAAATTATTTAAAGAATTAAGATAAAAAAAATTGTCCAAGTGGGCAATTTTTTATTTCATTTTTTGAAAATAATATTGATAGAGCAATGCTAAATAAACATCGATAATTATGCGGCCGACAATTAAACCGATAAGGCCATAAAATTTAACAGCTACAAAATAAATTACTAATCTACCAATAGCACCGGAAATTTTTACTTTGGTCAGTGATTTTATTTGTTTTTGTGCCGCTAAGCCAGAAGACATTAGAGTGGTTGGTGCTAGAATTATGGAGATAGCTAAGATTTGTGAGAGTATTACGGATGATTGGTATTCTGGAAAGAAAACAGAGAATAACCACGGTGCCACTAGTATATAAACAATAATTATTGGTATGATTATTAGAGATGCTTTCCATATTTTGCGAGGTAGCGTTTGTTTAATGGAGGCTATGCTATTGTCACTTAATTTTGGTAAAGCTAAGGTTCGAAGACTTAAAATAAGTGTTTTTATTTGATCAACTGGTGCTATAGCAATAGCGTAGATGGCAAGTTCGGTAGGACCAATATAGTGATAAATCAAGATCTTGTCGGCTTCTGAGGCCATGGTTTTTATAAATTCAATTACACTGAGTTGAGTGCCATATTTTATGATTCCAGGATCTTTTTTGTCATTAGGAGGAAACTTTTTTATAGTAATTAGTAATGAGATTATGCGCGTAATAGTTTCAGATAATAGATAGGCTAGTAATATTAAAAATATGTTTTGGGTTAAAAAAAGTGTTGTGATAACTACGATGGTTGTGATGATCTGATTAATGCCGCGATATTTAGTAATTTTTTTAAATAATTTTTTACCATTAAGATAAGAAATATAAATATTAGCACCATTAAAAAATGGCACTATAATAGCACTAATCGCAAAAGCCATGGCCAAGACGTTGTTTCCTTGAATAAAATAATAGGCACTTAATAAAAGTCCAGCTAAAGTTCCCAGGGAGCCCCATTTTAATTTAGTGAGTAATATTTCT
Organism: bacterium; assembly: GCA_018653315.1. Classification (GTDB taxonomy): domain Bacteria; phylum Patescibacteriota; class Patescibacteriia; order UBA1558; family GWA2-36-10; genus JABIAL01. Next base: position 18,974 of record JABIAL010000015.1, on the reverse strand, counting down.
TTTAAATTTCCTTCAAAGCCTCTGGAAACAGATTGAATTAATGCTACACCAATTTTTTTGAGACTCGGTATTGATAATAAAGTAAAAAAAGCGATGATGTATTTATAGGTGCCATAAGTTTCTTTTGGTAATAAATTAGCAAACGTGACAGCCAAAGCTAAAGCGGAACAAAAAGAAATAACATGGCCAATGGTTAACCAGATTCCACCCTTGGTTAAATATACCATGTCGGTCTTGGTATATTTTTCACTACGTCTTAAGAGGTGGTAAATTTTATTTCTAATTTTTTTCATTTTTTTTAACTAGCCAATCGACTGTTTGTTTTAGGCCATCGTCAAAATTAATAACAGGTTTGTACCCCAAAAGTTTTTCAGCTTTAGAAATATCAGCTAATGATTTTTTTATATCACCAGGTCTATTGTCAGTAAAGTTTGCTTTAATATTTTTATTTAAAATTTTATTTATTTGATCCATCAAATAAATAAGGCTAAAAGATTTTCCGCAAGCAATATTTATTGTTTCTCCTTTGCCCACTTTATCTGAATGCATGGCTAGTATGTTTGCTTCGACGTTATTTTGGACAAAAGTAAAATCTCTACTATGATTTCCATCACCAAAAATAGTTGGTGCTTGATTATTTTGAATAGCTTTTACAAATAAAGGAATGACAGCAGAGTAAGGTGAATTTGGGTCTTGTTGTGGTCCAAAAACATTGAAATATCTCAAGCAAACAGTTTCTAGATCATAAATATGAGAAAAAACCTTACAGTAAACTTCGCTAGCATATTTAGTAACAGCATATGGAGAAAGTGGCTGAGGTTTCAGGGTCTCTACTTTATATTCTTCTTCTCGATCACCATAAACAGATGAAGAAGAAGCGATGACGACTCTTTGCACTTTATTTTTTTTAGCGGCTGTTAATAAATTTAGAGTACCAGTAACGTTGTTGTGATGAGATTTTATTGGATCATCTATGGATCTAGGTACCGATGGTAAAGCTGCTTGGTGTAAAACAAAGTTAACACCAGGTAATATTTTATTTAATAATTCAGAGTCATTTATATCACCTTCGATAAATTCTATTTTATCCATGATGCTATCTAAGTTTTTTAAGTAGCCAGTACTTATGTTATCTAACACTTTGATAACATAAGCTCTTTCTACAAGAGTTTTCACAATATTTGAACCAATGAAGCCTGCTCCACCAGTAACTAAGACTATATTTTTTTGCATAATATTATCTGCCCAGAGTGGCATTAAAAATTGTATTAATAGTTTTTAGAATAATTGAAATATCTAAAGAGATACTTTGATTTTTTATATAAAATAAATCGTATTGTAATTTTTCTTTAGCGTCGGCAACTGAAGCTCCATAGGGAAAATTAATTTGGGCCCAGCCAGTTAAACCGGGTTTAGCTAGATGTCTTTCATTGTAAAATGGAATTTCTTTTTTTAGGATTTCTACAAACTCTGGTCTTTCAGGACGTGGTCCAACAAAACTCATTTCTCCTTTTATAATATTCCAAAATTGTGGTATTTCATCTAATCTAGTTTTGCGAATAAATTTACCAATTTTTGTTACCCGATTATCTTTTTCTTTAGCCCATTGTGCGCCATTTTTTTCAGCATTTTGTGCCATAGATCTTAATTTGTAGGCAAAAAATTCTTTTCCTCCTAAGCCAATCCTTTTTTGTTTATAGATGACAGGTCCACGGGACTCTAGTTTGATCATCAAAGCTAATATTGGTAAAAAAATTAAAGATATTAAACCAAAGAGTGAGGCAAAGAAAACATCGTATGTTCTTTTGACTAATAAAAACCATTGATTATTCGTCTGACCAAAGTTTTGTAAAAACCAATTCTTTTCTAAGGCTGTCACTGGTACTTTACCAGTAATTTTTTCATAGAAATCTGTTAGGTTAAAGTAGTTTATTTTTAAATCTAGACTTTCAAATAAATAACGAGCTACTTCTGGACCATATTTCGCATCATTGACCACCACTACTGTGTTGATATTTTGTTTTTGCAGATTATCTTTTAGGTTAGCTAGCTCTCTTGTTATTTTAGCTATTTGAAATTTTTCTGGTAAAGGTGCATTGTCAGGGTTAATGATTAATTTAAGTTTATAACCCAAGTGAGGTTTGGTGATTATCTCTTCAGCCAAAAGTAGAGATTCTTTGTTTACTCCGATGACAGCTATATTATTTGATAATCTAGTACTAGAGATCATAATATAGAATAATTTACGCCAGATTATCCATAGAATTGCAAAAATGATTATCAGAACAACTAAGACTGCTTGTGGTCTGAGTGAGCTAAATCTTCCTAATATCAAGTAGAAAAATGAAAAGCCTAACAAAGTATTAACCGCTAGGTTACTGACTAGTTGGCCATAAAATTTATGATCATTTTTTACTTTGCGTATTTCATATAATCCATTGATGAAAAAGATCATTAACCAAATGGCAAATACTAAAGAAAATGGCCAAAAATGACTTTGCCATAATTCAATACTTACGTTATCATATCTAAACCAGAGAGTCAGCCATAAACTGGCGTATAGTAATATAATGTCGCCTAATAATAATAGGATTTTTTTCATAGATTTGTCTTAGTAAATATTTTATATTATAATAGAAATAGCTATAATTTGTCAATAAAATAAATATTTTTTTATGTCACATTTTTTTCGTAAATATAATGATTATAATGACTATTTATTAATCATTGTAAAGATTGGGCTAGGGCTCATTTTATTTTTACCATTAGTAGTTTTGTCGGATTTTTACTTCCCTTTTATTGCTCCTCGTAATTTTTTATTTAGGTTTATTGTCGAGATAATTTTTTTCATTTATCTATATTTAGCTTGGTTGCATAAAGATTTGAGGCCAAAGTTTAATAAAGGTTTTTGGTTTTTAGTATTTTTTGTAATAAGTTTTACAATCTCAAGTTTATTTGGACAAAATTTTGGTTTTAGTTTCTGGAGTAATTTTGAAAGAATGGACGGCTTATTAAATTGGCTGCATATTATTTTGTATTTAGTTGTTTTAATTGGTGTGTTACCAAACAAAAAAGATTGGCACCTATTTTTTCATGTTTCATTGTTATCTGCTTGGTTTGTAGCCTTAGTAGCGGTTGGTCAAAGATTGGGATTAGATTTTGTAATAGAATCATCTGGCGGGGTTCGCTTAACTTCTACTTTAGGTAATGCGGCCTATGTTGGTTCATATATGATGATTCATATAGTTTTGTTAGCTTATTTATTTGTTAATAATAAGCAATTATGGATTAGAATTTTTTATATAATTAGTTCTATTTTATTTGTGTTTATTTTATTAAGTACGCATACCAGAGGTGCGTTTTTAGGCTTATTACTTTTTATATTTTTATTTGGCATTTTTTATTTATATTTTGAAAGAAAAAAGAGAAATCGCTGGTATTATGGTATTCTAGCTGTTTTTATAGCGGGTATATTATTTTTAAGTTTATTATTTGCACAGCAAGATAGTAATTGGGTAAAAAAAGTGCCGATGCTTGGTAAAGTGGCTAATATTTCCTTGACTGATACCACTGCTCAATCTCGTTTGATGATTTGGCGTAATAGTTTTTCTGGTGTAGCTGAAAAACCAATTTTAGGCTGGGGGGAAGAAAATTTTCAATATGTTTTTAATAAATATTTTCCGATTGAGATATTTCATACTCTGGGTTCAGAGATTTGGTTTGATCGGCCACATAATATTTTAATGCAACATCTTGTGCAAAGTGGAATATTGGGTTTGATCTTATATCTTTCCGTATTTATTTATTCAATTAGACGTTTGTATAGAAAATATAAAAAAGATCAGCAGTGGTTAATACCTTTTTTGTGGATTAGTTTTTTACTGAGCTTTTTGTTTCATGATTTATTTATTTTTGATAGTTTAAATACTAATGTTATTTTATATTTAATTTTAGGATTTTTATTTGTTGGAGATAAAGAATGGCATTTTTTTGAGGGTAGAAAACAGGTGCCTAAAAAATTAGTGGCCTTATTTTGTATCGCAGGATTTTTATTTGTGACTAATTTATTCGTTGTTAAACCATTAAGATCAAACTTAATGTTGGTCGAGTCGATAAAAACTAGCTCAATGTCTGTGACAGAAAATCAAATGAATCAAGCACTAGACAAATGGCAAAGGTCATGGGAGTTGTCTTTTATTGGCGATAAAGAAAAGGTGGATAATCTGTATCGTTTGGCTATGGGAGTTATCTCTAGACCAGATGTGGCTGGTCCAGCTAAGGATAAGGTGTTTTATTTAACTAAAGTATACATGGAGGAAGTGTCTAATCGTTATCCAGAAGATGTTCGTGCTAATTTATTTTTGGCAAATTTTTATTATAATTTTGCTCAATTTGATCCAAGTTTTCTAGATAAAAATTTAGCTTTACTAGAAAAGTTACACAATTTAGCGCCACAACGACCAGATATTTATTTAAGCTTGACTGATTCTTATCTAGCACAAGGTAATATAGTAGAGGCTAGAAAAACAGCACAAGAACTAGTTGATTTATCTCCGTGGGTTAATGGCGTTTATTGGAATCTGATGAAAGTTGCCTTCTTTGAAAAAGATGTAGTTTTGTTAGCAAATATATTAGATGATTTGTCCGTATTAAATATGGATAAAATAAATAGGACTTTTGACGATAGTGAAATAGCTAGATTAAATAATATAGCTTATCAAGCGCAGACTCAGGAATTATTTGATATTGTTAATGTCATAGATAGTTATCTTAAATAATCTTTTATGAAGGAGAAGATTTTTCAGTATTTATTAACATTTACTCTATTTATCCCTATTTTTTTGCATTTAGGTTTTTATCAGCCATATATTACTGGGAAGTATTTTTGGCTGATATTTTTTATTTTAATCAGTTTACCGTTGGTTATTTTTTATTTGCCAGCTAAGAAAGATTTTTGGAAGTCTCGTTTTATACAGGTGATTATTTTGTTTTTTATAATTATCTTAGCAATTAATTTATTTAGTACTGACCCGATCAAAAGTTGGTGGGGAGATTGGCAGCGGATGGATGGTTTATTGTATTTTTTGTGGTGGTTACCATTTTTCTTTGGTCTTATTTTGGCTTTTAATAAGAAAAAGCAGTGGCTGAAATTTTTGCGTATTCATCAGTTAGTAGTGCTCGCTACTATTATTTGGTCTTGGGGACAAATGTTTAATTGGTCAGTATTTGCCGATGAAAAAGCAGGTAGAGTTTTTGCTTTGATTGGTAATGCTAATTTTTTAGCTCACTATTTATTATTAAGCTTTTTCTTGAGTCTAGTTTTGGTTTATTTTGATCGCCGTTTTAAATCGATCCATTTTAGCATAGCTATTTTTAGCATACCAGCTATTTTAGCAACTCAATCTAGAGCTGCTTTTTTAAGCTTGGCTATTTCTTTATTTATTTGTGGTGTTTATTTTATAATACATTTTTGGAAAAAGAAGAGATTGCAAAGTATTGCTTTGGCGTTTTTGTTAATAATAATAATTCTTGTTGGCATAAATAATCTATCTAATCGTTTTACCAATTATAGTTTCACAGATACCACTATAGAAACCAGGTTAGTAGCATGGCAGTCTGGTTTTATTGGTTGGCAAGATAAGCCATTTTTAGGATGGGGGAGAAATAATTTTGATATCCCATTTAATAAATATCTTGATTTAGATATTTATAAAGGTAGTGGTACCAGAATGTGGTTTGATAAAGCACATAATCAGTATGTAGATTATTTGGTTGAAGGTGGTGTTATTGGATTTTTAGCCTATCTAATATTCTTAGCTTTACCATTTATTTATTTAAAGAAAATTAAATTAAAACGCAATGCTAGCCAAATACGACTGTTACTAGGTTTGGGTTTATTTGCTAATGCTATCTTTTTATTTTTTAATTTTGATACCATTGTATCGTTGTTGGTTTATTTTATTTATCTAGCCTTTATTTATTATCTTAGTCACCGAGGACAAAAGTTTAAAATTTATAAATCTTATCTACGTTTAATAATAAGTTTGATTTTATTTATTATTTTAGCTTTCTTTTTATTTTATAAGCCGATGTTGGCTAATTGGCAATTAAAAAATATTCAAATAATTCATCATGATCAAAATAGATCAATGTTGCAAATAGTGCAAAGTGCCGATAAAATTTCTAAACTTGCACCAGCTTACCAACAAGATATGAGTTTAGTTTTGATGCAAACTATAGTTAATGATGATTGGAATCTTGAAGAAAAATATATTGGCCATAATTTAGTTTCATTTTATGCAGCTCAAGCTAGTCAACAGCATCTTCTGAATGCTAAATTACATTATCTTATAGCTAATAATTACTTAGCCCTGGGTACTTTAAATTCGTCTCAAGATGATATCGAAAAAGCAATTGGTTATTATCAGGATATTATATTTAAGTTAACACCAGACTATCGTCCGGATGTTATATATAATTTAGCTCAAGCTTATTATCAATTGTCCTGGTTAGATGAAGATCGTGCTCAAGAATATCTGCAAATAGCCCTAGAGCTTTTGCAAGATAATTATTTGCGATTTCCTGAGATTGTAGAAACAGAAGAAAAATTAAAATTATTACAAAGTGTTATAGAAAATTAATTACTCTTTGTTTCATCACGTAAATATGTTATAATAAGGTAAGAGTTTTCTTACCTTATTATTTTATTTTAAATAAAATAACAAACTAACAAATACCTGCCTGCCGGCAGGCAGGAAAAACTTACTAATGATTTCATTAAATTGTTAGCAGGTATTCACGCTATGTATATTAGCAAAAATAAAATTTATTGGCGCTTTATTGCTTGGTTTTTAATCGTGGCCTTGCTTACCACAGCTATTATATTAGCTATTTTTTGGTCAGTTATCGCTAAAGATTTAAATTTATTTTATTTAGCTATAGATAAAATTGTATTATCGCTTGTATTTACCATAGCCTCAGTTATTATTTTAGCTATTATTGCTGCTCGTAAAATCAACCTACCTAATCATGGTGTTGTTCAAGAGCAAATCGTAGAGATAAGAAAAATTATTAAAACTTTTAAAAAATCTTTAAATAATCTCAGCAATATTAACAAAGATAACAAAGAGAATATTGAAGTATTGTCGTTAAATATAAAAAGTTGTCAGACAGGTTTTAAGGTTAATAATCAGACTGGTACAGAAATAAAAAGTTCTATCAAACAAATTGCTAACAAAATAAACAAAACAGCTCAAAGCACAGTAATGATAGATAATTTGGCCACAAATAGTGAGAATAAATCACAAAGTGCTCTAGATAGTCTAGTAGTGATAAAACAATTATCTACTGATAATCAGAAGCTTTACGTGGCCTTAGATGCTTATACCGATAAAATACAGTTTATTGCTCAGCGAGTAGCATCAATGGCAGATTTGGCTCATTATTTGAGTCTAAATACAGCTGTTGAGGCTCATAAAACAGCAGATTCTGAAGAATTTAGTAGTTTAGTAGGTCAAATACGACAACTTAATTCTGTTGGTCAGCAGGTAGCTGTTAATATTCAAGGATTGACCGAAGATATGCAAAGGCAATTAAAACAAAGCCAGCAAAGAGCGGTTAATAAACAAGGCTCGGCAGATAAAAATATTACCACTATTGGACAGACTATAAATTTTTTGACTAAAATTAGTAAACAAACTAAAGATATTTGTCAAGATATTAAAATTATTGATCAAGAGACTAAAGATGTTCGCCAAAGCATAGAAAAAATCGATAGTACTACTACTATACTTGATAAGGATAGCAAGAATTTGTCAAAAAATATTAATCAAGTAAGTAATTCAGTAAAAAAACAGGTCTATGCAATTGGTACTTTAAATCGATCATTTAATAATTTACAGCGAGTGATTGATAGCTTATCATCTTTGTTGGGATCAAAATAATATGCCTAATAAAAAACAAAAATTTATTTTAGTCAATGTCGATGGACAACAATACGCTGTACCTTTGTCTAGTAGTTATCATTTTTTTCATATTCGACAAATCACACCTATTCCACAGATGGACAAGCGCATCATTGGTTTTACTTATCATAATGGTCATCTTGTAACTCTATTAGATACTGCTAAAATTTTTACTTTAATGACAAAAAATAGCAATGAAAAGTGTGCTATGGTCAAATTTGACCATCACTATTATGGCTGGATTATTAAATCAGCTGGAGATATAGTGAGCGCAATATTGAATAAGAGTAGAACTCAAGATATTTTGAAAGAATATATTTTAGTTAATAAGAAAAAGATTAAGGTTTTAGAGGTGAAACCAGTGTTAAAGGATATTAATTTGGATGCCAAATAATAAATATAAAACTTTTTATATTGACACAAGTGTTGAACAATTAAAAAAATTGTCCAATCTTTTCTTAGCTTGGGAAAAACATTCAAAAGATCTTTATTTAATTGAAGATATTTTACGCATTACTCATTCTATGAAGGGCGCAGCTGCTACTATGGAATACAATAAAACAGTCAAAGTTTTACATCTAGCAGAAGATATTTTTTATGCTTTATTACACAAAGAATTAGAGCTTAGTGAGAAAGTACTAGATATTTTATTTAAAACTTTGCAAGTATTAGACAAGAATATAAAGAACATCATCTCACAAGGGAAAGAGGCTAATTTAGATATTCATATTAAAAGTTTAAAACAAGTTATTAAAAATAACGCAACTAAGACAAAAACTAAAATTAAAAAACAAGCCAGAGCTTCTTTGAGCTATATTACTCATTCTGGTTCTGATTTATATACTCCATTAGAAATAGTAGTACCTACAGATCGTCTGGACAAACTACAAAGGATCGTTGATTCTCTCTTTGTAGCTAAAATGAATTTGCAATGTTTAATATCTCATGATCCTGATTCTACTAAATCTTGTCTAGAGATAGATAGAATAGTTGCTGATTTACGTCGTGAAGTTAAAGAATTAAGGACAATGTCTTTGGCTCAAATTTTTTCACCTTTGCCCCGCTTAGTCAGAGAGTTAGCTAAAGCAGAGAAGAAAAATGTTAATTTGATTATTGAGGATAATGGTTTGTCTCTAGATAAAACTATCTTGGATGATATGATAGATATTATTGTTCAGTTATTACGCAACGCAATGGTACATGGGATTACTACTAAGCAAAAAGATGGTCAAATTATTGTGCAGACAGAAATAGTCAATGATTCTGTTAAAATAGTAGTTGCTGATAATGGACAAGGCATTGATTGGCAGGAAATTTTAGCTATTGCCTTAAAGAAAAAGATAATAACCACCGCTCAAAGTAAAGAAATGAAACTATCAGATATCAAACAATTGATTTTTGATGGCCATTTTTCTTCTAGTAGCACTACAAGTATCAGAGGAGGTAGAGGAGTTGGGCTTAGTTTAGTACAAAAAAGAGTCAAGGATTTAAGAGGAAGTGTGGTAGTCGATAGTAGTAAAAATAAAGGTGCTCGTTTTACTATTTTATTGCCATTACCAGTATCTGTCTTGCGGAGTTTAGTTTTTCAAATTGGTAATTTTTATTTAGCCTTGCCCAATGCTTCTGTTATAAAAATAATACGTTTACCAAAACTAATTGTTTTTGATAAACAAACAAATTTTGTCCATAAAAATATTAAATATTCACTGATATCGTTGGCTAAGGTGTTGGAAATTAAGAAATTATCTATAGTTACACAAAATTTAGCTATTATAAAACATGATAATAAAAAAATATTGTTACCCTTACCACAGATAACCAAAGAAGAGGATATTATTATTAAACGCACGCCAAAGGTATTGAAAAATAATAAGATAGTTAGTTTTGTGGCCGTTGCAGCTGATGGTCGTCCGGTTTTGGTCTTGAATGTTGATTATTTGTTTGATTAAATATGCCAGAAGAAAAAAGAAAAATTTTATTTGTTGATGATGATAGTTTTTTGCGTAAAGTTTATGACGCAGAATTAAGCGAGCAAAAGTTTGATGTAGTTTTGGCCGTAGATGGTCAAGATGGTTTAGATAAGGCGCATAGTGAAGATCCTGATTTGATTATTTTGGATATGATTATGCCAAAAAAAAATGGTTTTGAAGTATTAACGGCCTTACAAAATGATCCAAAAACCGCAGCTATTCCAGTAATTATTTTATCTAATTTAGGTCAAGCAATTGATCGGCAAAAGGGGATTGATTTAGGGGCAGCTGATTATTTAGTGAAAGACAGTGCTACTTTGGGAGTTATTATAAACAAGATAAATCATATTTTGAATTCCAAGACCTATAGTAAAGAAGTGTTAGCTAAAAGTCATCAAGTGGCTATAAAAGAAGCTAAGACGGAGACAATATTAAAAGCAGGGGAAAAAGCGATACAAGATTTTAGTTCCAAATCTTTACAAGCAGTAGCCAAGGGAATAGTGAAAAAAAGTTTAAAGAAGCAGGAACCTAAGGAACGCGTTGCAGTAGATACAGAAAATAAAAAAAGGTTTAATTTTTGTCCAAGTTGCGGCAAACATTTGAAAGATAATTATAAATTTTGTCCAAGTTGTGGATATAAATTAGAAAGTTAAGAAATTTTTATGGCAATTATTTCAGATCAAAAAATACATAATATTATTAGTAAGGTAGGTTTAATAGATCCTGGTGTTTTGGATGCTAGTCTTAAGACGGCTAGGGATAAAAAACAAGATTTTGTTACTTTTTTGATTAAACAAGACTTAATTAAATCAAAAGAAGTTGGTCAGTTAATATCTAATAGTCTTCATGTTCGCTTTGTTGATTTAGCAAAAGAGCAAATTAAAATAGAAATATTAAAATTATTACCAGAGATAGTTGCTCGTAAGCAAAAAATGGTTATTTTCCGTCATGATGCAGAAGGTCTAAAAGTAGCCATGAATAATCCCTTTGATTACAACATGATTAAAATGTTGGAGAAAAAAGTTGGCGATAAAGTGATTCCTTATTACGCTACTGGGCATGATATTAAAAATACATTCGGACTTTATCGCAAAGCTATTCAACAAGAATATGCCAATACGATCCAAAAGCATGCCGTGGAAGCACAGGGTTCTCGAGCTGAAGATGTATCTGTTGTGCGCTTGGTAGATGATTTATTTTCTTATGCTTACACCAATCACGCTTCAGATATTCACATTGAGCCAACAGCTGAAAATGTAAAAATTCGTTTTAGAATAGATGGAGTTTTACATGATGTTTTAACCTTGCCAAAGAGCATTTTAGAATTAATTGTTACTCGTTTAAAGATTTTGGCTAAATTAAGAACTGATGAAACACGTAGTGCTCAAGATGGTAAAATTGTTACCAAAGTTGAAGGAGACAAAGTGGATATTCGTGTTTCTATTGTTCCAATTACGCAAGGTGAAAAGGTGGTTATGCGTTTATTGGCCTCCAAGGGTCAGCAGTTAGACTTGACTGATTTAGGAATGAATAGCCGAGATATGGAAATAGTAAATAGGGCTATTTTGAGACCATTTGGCATGTTGTTAGTGACTGGTCCAACTGGTTCTGGTAAAACCACCAGTCTTTATGCTTTGATTAGGATTATTAATAAACGAGAGGTTAACATCTGCACTATTGAAGATCCAGTTGAGTATGATTTGGATGGTATTAATCAGATCCAGGTTAATTCTAAAACTAATTTGACTTTTGCTGCGGGCTTAAAATCACTTTTGCGGCAAGATCCAGATATTATGATGGTTGGTGAGATTCGTGATGAAGAAACAGCTGGTATTGCTGTTAATTCTGCCATGACTGGACATTTGGTATTGTCTACTTTGCATACTAATGATGCGGCTACTGCTTTACCTCGTTTATTGGATATGAGTATTGAGCCATTTTTAATAGCTTCTACTGTTAATGTTATTATTGCTCAGCGTTTAATTCGCCGTATTTGTTTGAAGTGTATTATTAGTTATACTTTGACTGATAAAGAAATAGACAATCTAAAGAAAATGGTTGCTATTGAAAAATTTTTGGATCTAGATAAATTAAAAGATATTCGTCTTTATAAAGGTAAGGGTTGTGATAAATGTAATAACACTGGTTATACTGGTCGGATGGGTATTTTTGAAGTTTTAGAAGTAGATGACAATATTCGTGATCTTATTACTGCTCATGCAGACGCAGATAAGATAAAAGAGCAAGCTCAAGCTAATGGTATGATCACAATGTTGGAGGATGGATTTAATAAGGCAGTATCTGGTCAGACAACATTAGAAGAAATATTACGTGTTACTCGTCAATAGATTTAAAAAAGGTTTTTAAAATAAATTATTTGTATGTTATTTGCTTATCAAATTGTTAATCAAAAGGGCAAAGTAGTCAAAGGAAGGATTGAGGCAACTAATTTAGCTGCTGCTCGTACTAAATTGAGTGCAAAAGGCGCCAATGTCTTGAAAATGGAGCCCGCTAAGAAAAAAATTAGTTTACACATGGATATTGCCATTGGCCGGGTGAAATTATTAGATAAAATGGTTTTTGCTAAGCATTTATCAGTGATGATAAAAGCTGGCATGCCACTTGATGAAGCCTTGGATACATTAACCCAACAAAGTTCAAATGCTATGGCGAGATTGCTAAAAAAAGTGTCTGTTCATATTAAACAAGGTAATCCATTGTCAGCTGCTTTGAAAAAATATCCACGTGTTTTTGATAATATGTTTGTTAATATGATAGCGGCTGGTGAGGCTAGTGGTCGTTTAGAAAAGAATTTAGAGATTGTTGCCATACAGCAATCAAAAAATTATACCTTACGTAGTAAAATTAAAGCGGCTATGCTTTATCCAAGTGTAGTATTTTTTGCTATTTTAGGTTTATTGGTAGTAATCTCAGTATTCGTCTTACCTAAATTATTAGGATTTTTTACTACCCTAAATGCTACATTGCCACTTTCCACTAAAATTTTAATGGCAGGTTCAGATTTTTTTGTAAGTTATTGGCCCCAATTTTTTGGTGGCATAATATTATTTATCATTGCTATTAAAGTGATGGCTCGTTTTGGTGGTACACGTTTTGTTTTACATCAGATAATTTTGAAATTACCCATTTTTAGCAAGATCAGTAGAAATATGAATCTAGCTATTTTTTGTAGATCCCTAGCTTCACTATTAGATAGTGGTATTACAATTGATCAGGCCTTACGGATTACAGCTGATACAGTAACTAATGATGTTTACAAAAAAAGAATTACTATTATTTATCATCAATTATTAAAAGGAACCTCTTTTTCAGAAATAGTAGCTAAAGATAAGCATTTTCCAATTTTAATTTCTCGCATGGGCAAAGTAGGTGAGCGATCTGGTACATTGTCCGAAACACTAGAATATTTAGCAGATTTTTATGAGACTGAAGTTGATGAGACCACTAAAAATTTATCTACCATGTTAGAGCCAGCATTGTTAGTAACTATTGGTTTAGTAGTTGGTTTTGTTGCTATGTCAATTATCAATCCAATTTATGAATTAACCAGTAAAGTTGGTCGTTAATGTTAGCTAAACTTAAAAAACAAGATGGAGTTTCTTTGATAGAAATAATTATAGTAGTAGCCATTTTTGTAATGATTTTATCTTCTGTGGTTGGCTTAGTATCAAACAGAACAGTAAAAGAAGATTTAAGAGCTAAGGCTTTGTCGATAGTTGATTTATTAAATAGAGCACGCAATTATGCAGTAACTGGTTATTATGGAGATAATTGGGGTATAAAAATATTAGATGACAGCACAGATTGTTATAGTGATGGAGCAAGTGGAGATTGTATGATTTTATATAAAGGCACAAGTTATATTAATCGTAGTACGGGTTATGATGAAACATTACTGCTTGACACTGGAGCATATTTTGATGCCGATCAGGAGACAGAATTTTATTTTGCTAAAACTTCTGGTTGGCTGAGCACAACCACTGGATCGTTAACCGGGCAAATGATTCGTTTAAAAAATAATTATGGTAATGACACGATGATTAATGTTAATGCTTTGGGATTAATTTACCAGGGAACTAATGGTTATAATTATCGTCGTTCCATTGCTGTAGATAATACAAAAGTGAGCGGTTCAACAAGTTTAGCTAACTTTCCTTTTTTATTGGGAGAGTCGAATGATTATTTTAAAACAATTACTCATGGCGGAAATATAGAAAATGATAATGGATATGATATTCTTTTTGCTTCAGATATAAATGGTAATCATGTATTACCATATGAGATAGAAAAATATTCTTCAACTACTGGAGAGTTGATAGCTTGGGTAAAAATACCAGAATTAAAGACAGGCGAAAATACTGTGATTCATGTATTTTATGGTAATCCGGACATTGCTTCTTCTCAAGAAAGAATAACTGAAGTTTGGGATAGTAATTATCAAATGGTGCAACATATGAATGAAGATCCAAGTGGTGATGCTCCGCAAATTATCGATAGCACAGATAATGATCATGATGGTACTGCTGTCGGTACTTTTAGTTCTGGAGATTTAGTTGACGGACAGATTGGCTATACGATTAATTTTAATGGCTCAGCTGCCAAATTTGATTTCGTCAGTAATAATCCAATAGGTACAGCAGAGAATGGTTTTACCCTTTCAGCTTGGGTGAGTCATGATGCAGTAGATTCTAGTCAACATGTCGTTTCATTTAATAATATTCAATTACGGCCAACACTTTGTTATGTGCGCGAGGATATGGACCCAGATCCTGATGAATGGCGGTCTATTAACTATAGCACTGAAGATCCGGCAGATGACACTTGGTACTATTTGGTTTGTAACTTTGATAGTGATAATTTACGTGTTTATATCGCTGGTTCAGAAACAACTAATAGCCCAGAAACTCTGACTACAGGGGATATTTTGGATGCTTCCAATTTTGTAGTCGGTTATCTTCAAGGCTCGGAGTGGATGGATGGCAGGTTAGATGAAATTCGTATTTCAAATGCAGCAAGAAGCGCTGATTGGATTACAACAGAATATAATAATCAATTTAGCACTTCAACTTTTTATACTATTGGTGATGCTGTTAGTCCTTAAATAATTTTTTATGAAATTTTTAAAATATAAAAATCAAGCAGGATTTACCCAGCACCACTTTAAAAAATTTAAAAGTGGTGCGGGGTTTAGTTTAATAGAACTGATTGTTGCTATTGCTATTTTTGCAATTTTAGCAAGCGGTGTTCTTTATGTAGTGACAAGTTCATACACAAATTTTTATGGTGTAGGCGATAAACAATCAATTGCCGAATTTGCTCAAGAAGGCTTAGAAGCTGTTCGATCTATTAGAGAAAATTCTTGGCAATACATGGAAGATAATGTTGGTTCAAATTTAGGCATTGCTAAAGATGCTAATGAAATATGGGAATTTTCTGGTAGTGAAAATACTCTAGGTGATTTAACTAGGGTTATCACACTTAGCGTAGTATCGCGTGATACTGATGGCAATATTACAGAAGGAGCTGGCGCAGAAGATCCTTTGACTAAAAAAGTGACAGTCACAGTTTCTGGTTCAGGAATAAGTGATTATGTATTGAATAGCTATTTGACTTCATGGTCAAATCGGGTTTGGGAGCAGACAGATTGGTCCGGTGGTGTTGGTACTGAGTTTTGGTCTTATGAAAACAAAGCTTATACAACATCTAGTGTAGATGGTACTTCTGTGATTGGTGATTTAACATTAGCTTATATTCCGGGATCTTTAGCCTGGCTCTGGCCTGATGATGTTGCTGATATAGCTTCAACTACTTTGGCTGTATATTCTTTCTCAGCATTAATTGATGATGATAATGATCAATTTTATCTTGGTGCTTATTCTTCTAATGCGTATCGTTATGATATTACAGATATTCGTACAAATGGCTTTGGTAGTCAAAGTTCTCTTGCCGTTGGATTTTATCAGTATGGCTCAGGATTAAATTCGGTTTATCCACATTATTATGTTGGTGGTACTGAGGGCCAAATAAAGACAGTTAGCACTAGTACTTTTGCAGTGCTTCAGAGTTATTCTACAACTAAAGGTGCAGGTACTATTTATGGTTTTGCTATTCAAGATGATGGCACTCATATGTATGCTGTGGGTAGTCTTGGAAGTGTTTGGAGCTTGGCTATTGCGGCAGATGGCACATTGACTTGTCAGAATTGTAAATCTGGCATTCCTCAGTCAATGGCTAAGACTTCTAATGTTAATGCAGTTTGGCTGGATGATAGTGAAGATGCATTATATATTGTTAGTGATGATTCTACTTATGCGTTGAGTAGAATAGATGTTTCTAGTAAGACTGCTTTAACGACAGATTATAGCTATGCTAATAGTTATGATATGACAGATATTAAGTACATTGGCACCAATGGAGATGGTGATAATCGTTTTATTATTATTTCAGATACTGGCGCTGATGAATTTCAGATTATAGATGATGATATTAGCGAGTCAGAGTTTGTCAAGGTAGCCGGAGCTGATCTTAGTGCTGAGAGTACGGGGACTATTTATCCTAAAGATGTTGCTTATACCGGTAATGATGAGGCTATTGTAATGGCCTATGTTTCTGTCATTGCTCCTAGAATAACCATGTTTACGATTTCTGGAGTGACCACAGGCGCTAGTCCATCATTATCCATTGATCTTGCTGATCATGAGACTTATGGTACTTATTCTATTTATTATCATCCGATGGCTTATAGCGCTAAACAATATGGAGCAATTCTTGGTGGTATTACTTTTGATGATTCTGCTACCCGTTTTTCAGCCTTCGTTGATCAAGAAGAAATAGCTTCTCCAGGAGTTTATGCAGCATCTGGTAGTTTGGTTTCTTCAAAGTTAGATATCGGGTCAACAGATCAAGAATTACATAGTGTGACTATTTCGCAAGATATTCCATCTGGTTGTGATATTGATATTACATTGGAAGCGGATGATGATATAAATTTTGGTTCAGCTACTAGTCAAGCTTTTAGTAGCACCACTAGTGTTTTTACAGAAGAAGTAAATACTGACATGCAAGGAGAGCGTTGGTTGCGTTATACAGTAGATATGGATGCTTGTGATAGTAATGCAGATACGCCTACACTTTATTCATTTAAATTAAATTATCGTTGATGATAAATTTATATAAAAAGTTAACTCTCTTTAAGTATTATTTTGTCAATAATAAAAGTAATGCGGGCTTTAGTTTGGTAGAAGTTATTTTATATTTAGCTATTGTTGGTATTTTATTAGTAGCGGTAATTAATTTTAGTTTAATTTTAGGCGGAACAACTAGTAAACTGACGGCTAATCTAAATGTTTCTCAAGGTAGAAGATTATCTTTGAGCATGATCGATTATTTATCTCGTAATTCTGACGGTTTACTTAAAGATGTAGATGCTCATTGCATGACCAGTACTACTTTGGCTTTATATTTTTCCGATGATACTTATTTACCAGGCACTTGTGTGGAAAATGGTGGCGGTATAAAAATTACTACTGATAGTGGTCGGATTAAAATGACTTGTTACCCAAATATTACCAATAATGGTCAGTACGAGGCTTGTTCTGCTACGGCTGGTAATATTTATTATTTAAGCTCACCAGAAATAAATGTGGCAAGTAGTGGTCTAATATTTTCTACTTCCACAGCTAGTTCTACTTTTAGTAGTTTTATGAATGTCACCACGGTACTAAGCATGACTAATCTAGCTAATAGTCAGATAGAATTAGCAGCCACTTCTACAGCCACTTCTACAGCCACTTTACGTAATCAAACTTCAGATGGACTATTAGCTTGGTGGAAAATGGATGACGCCACTCCAAGTTCTAATATGATTGATAGTATTAGTGGTTATGATGGTGATTGTTCTACTGCCGCTCCAGATGCAGTAGCAGGACTAGTCAATGGCTCTGATGGTGCTTTTCATTTTGAACAAGATGGTTCTGACAGATGTGACGTAGGTAACGAGGATGGCTTGAATATTAATGGTTCTTTTACCATTACTGCTTGGGTGGAGCCAGAGTCAGCAACTGGCGCGGATATTATTACACATAAACATAATTGGAGTAATAAAACTGGTTATACTACTTGGTTGCAAGCTAGTAAATTTTATTGTCGTGTTTGTGATGACGTTGGTTGTACTGGTCCTAATGATACTTATGTTATGACCATGGGTAAGACATATCATACAGCTTGTACATTTGATCGGGATAATGGAGTAATTAAAATGTATGTTTATGAAGAGGGTGTAGGTGGTGTTGGTACTACAACTTATGATACTATTCGTGAAAACTTAGTTAATTATAATACAGACATGATGATTGGTATGTCTGCTGACGTGCCAGGTAATTATTTTGATGGAACCATAGATGAGCTAAGGATATATAATCGTAAATTATCTGATGAAGAAATTTGGGCATTACAATCACAAGGAGCATCAGCTGGCCCGTAAAAATAAATATGTTTAATTTTATTAAAAAAATAAAAGATACCCAAGGAAACATAGCTTTGATTCTAGTGATCATGATTACTAGTCTAACTTTGGTTTCAGCCGTTAGTTTAGCTTTGATTAACATTTCGGATTTAACAGCAAATTATCATTTGATAGAAAATGAAGAACTTTTGGCTCAGCGAGATGCTTGCTTGGAAGATGCTTTGTATACAATAAATAATAATGTATATGCTACAGGAACCTATGCTTTGAATATTGGTAATATTAATTGTAATTATGAGATATCTTCTACTGTAGCTGGCGCTAAAGTAGTAACTACAACGGCAGCATCTTTTTCCGATATTGGATATTGGCAAGGAGGCATAGTAATGGGCGTTAATGTATCTAGTACACCAATAACTATAACTTCTTACAGAGACATTGTTAATGATGCTTGGTCATATTCTGGCTGGACTAATCGGATCAAGGTAAGTGTACAGCCCAGTGGAGTCAGTGGAAATGTATTTAATTTTCCAGTTTATGTAGATCTTAATGATT
>JABIAL010000014.1 GCA_018653315.1 bacterium | reverse complement strand
ATAGGCAGGAGGATGCTAATCATATAGCATGGCATGACCAAGATTATTTAGGATATTCTATTCTAGGAATGGTACCAATACAAACATTGGTTACTTATGACTTTAGTATAGATCCTGATCCAGATGTAAAAGACTTACGTTTGGTTTATGAGAATACTTCTCCTGATCCAGATTTTGCTTGCGTCCCTCCTGCTAAGAATGATTTAGATACATGTGGGCCAGCTAATAAGGGCATATGTATGGATGAGCGTTGTTGGTTTAATCCAGATTTAGCTACTGGAGAAGTAAAATTAAGCACCAGATCTTACGCTGGTCAGAGTGCACCGTTTGCTAACCGAGTTACCAGTAAGAGTGTGCAGAGTTTTAATAATGTTAATGTTTGTGAGGATGATGATAACGCTTGTGAGGCTGGTTATGAGAAGGTGACTTATGGTTTGGGCGGATCTACTAAATATTATGGTCAAGATCAAATACCGGTAACTGGTTTATGTATAGCAGCAGGAGATGGTCATGCTGAGGGTGATGTATGTACTCTTGATGATGACTGTGGTGTAGATTTTGGACGTTGCGCAAAGTCAAGTAAAGAAGAAACCTTTTTGAACTGGCAGGGTGTTTGTCTAGAAGGTGACCCTTCTACTTTAGTGCCAACTGATGATGATGGTAGCGGTCAATTTAAAAAAGAATATTGCAATCAATGGTATCCGGTTGATCAGATTCAAGGAGCACAGAGTCTGTATAATACTTTTACGTCCGCTGGATTTTATAGCTCTACTGGTCAGGATGTACAGATGTGTGCTTTAGGTGAACCGTATCTAACAACGGAGGATAGAGTGTATTGTGGTGCTTTAGATTCTACTGATGAATATTGTAATTTACTATATTTTGTACCTGAGGGCAGTAAGATTAACGTAGATCGAATGCAGGCTTTGAATGTTTGGCTGAGTGAAGATCCGTTTACTAAACATTTTATGACACCTAGTGACTCAGAATATCATTATTATGGAAGTGGAGCGGAAGTAAATACTTGGTTGACTTCTCATGGAGCCGCTGCTGATGAGATACAAAATAATATCATAACTGTTAATGTTTTGAATCCAAGATCGATAGCCTTAGGAGAGGACGAACACGAAGGGGGTGACGCTATTGCTAGAATTCAACTTGTTAAAAATAAATTTTCTAAAATTATTTTTGCACCTGATAATAATCATCCAGTGATTTCAGAGGCAGATATAGCGGCATTATATGATGCTCAGATTGGATATTTTTATTATGATTCAGAGGTGTCTCCAACTGGTGCTGACAGTTGGAATGATTATATTCCTGTAGATGGTAGTGTTACACATGGTTGGGGGCATTGTGAAGATTGTGGTTCGCAAGATAGTCATGCATGTGAGGATGATGAACATCAGGTACGCTATGAATGCCATCGAACACGCAGTCAATGTGGGTTTCATAAATGGCGTGATAATCAAGTAATTTGTAATCCAACTCCTTATAATTATTATGTCCAAACTGATACTAGTCTTACGCAGTCGAATTGTGTGGGAGATTGTATTTTTACCGACGCAGCCGATGAAACAACCAATCATGGCTGGGGTTGCATGATAGATGATAGTGGGTTATCTCCATATATGAGTAATGTTGCAACTTCTACGGATCCGAATTGTGCCGGTGATCTTGAGTGTGCATATAAAACTTGTGTTTGGGAAAAAGTAGATAGTGGTATTATTGATCCGTACAGTAGCCATAGTTGTGATGATGCGTATGGTTATGCTGAAGAAGGTGGTTGGTGGTATGGACCGGCAGTGGTTTCTGGATGTTTTACACGTATTATGGAAGTTGTTGGTACTACTGTTATTTGGAAGCCAGGTATAGATAATGATTTTAAATTAGATCTTGGACGTTGTCTTTATGAAGTAATATCACCCGTTGCTGATCTTGGTCCTTTGTGCTATATAGAACCAGATAGCACAACGCAATATCAGCTTTCTTTAGCTGGAGATTTATGTGATGGATTAGAGTGTTATCAACAATGTCAGATAGTCACTTCAATTGACGCTGATGGAAAGAATGATAAATCATGGGTCAGAACAGATATTTGGTGGCGAGCCTCACAAGATCCGGCCGAGCATAATGGTATGCCTAATGTGTATTATTATAATGGATCAGATTATGCCTTAGCTCCTGTTTTCTTTAATAACATAGCTGGTGATCCTATTAATGTTTATTGGGGCAGCGCAGAGATTATGACAAATCCAGTCTTAACCTCAGTACCATTGGTTCTTAATGACAATGAGGCTTCTGTATTTTTTAGCACTGACACTATTGGTTGGTCAGGAGCTCAAGATAGATTAAAATATTTGTTAGCAAGATTTTATAATTTTACTTGGGATGGAACTGATTATGATGATGAAGATTGGCATCTAAATATAGAAACGAATGCGAATGTAAATCCTGACGCAGGTCCAACTTATGAGCCTAAGATTTATCATGTTTGTGGCGGCGATCTTTGTAATAATGGAGATCTAGGCGTGACTGTTAACAATCAACAAGCAGGGGATATTAATGGTTATGTTCAATTATTTTCAGATATGCAATTTTATTACCATGCTCATCCTGATCATATGCCTATTATAGATATTTCTATTGCTTGGGGAGATGGTAACACGAGTGGTAATACTGGAAAGTACAAAAATAATTTACCAGAATGTATCTCAACTAGTGCCAGTCCTGACGGAGCCAGTCCTGAAATGGGTTTTGGCGGTACATCAGGAGCTTGTCATGTTGGCTATAAGACTTTTTATAACAATTATTTATATAATCCTGCTCCTGCTTATGAGTGTGATGGTACTGCTGGTAAACCAGATATTGATGAAGCGTCTTGTTATCAGCCATTTGTTATGGTAACAGACAATTGGGATCAAACAACTACCGAGATTTATGATGGCTGGGTAGTAATCCATAGACAATAAATTTTATTAAACAAAATAAATTTAATATGCAAGCTAAGTTTTTCAAAAAGAATTGGCCTTATTGGGTAGCTATTATAATAGTCGGCTTAATAGCGCCTAATGTAATGATGGCAGGGACATCTATTGGTCAAGTAATTGGTAGAGTGTTATTTTTTGTCTTTTTTAAACCCTGGGTTTTTGTTTTACAAACTGAACTTCTGATATTACCAATCATTGCTCAATTTAATAATTTTACTGAAATTAAAGGCGTACAACAAGGTTGGACAGCCTTGCGAGATTTGGCAAACATGTTTTTTATTATAGTTTTGTTGATCATGTCTTTTGCTACTATTCTAAAGATTGAGGCCTACGGCTATAAACAGGTGCTGAAAAAATTAATTATAATGGCTATTTTAGTCAATTTTAGTAAAACTATTACAGCATTTATAATAGATTTTTTTCAACTTATAATGTTAACTTTTGTGGCTACTTGGAAAGATGTGGCTGCCGGTAATATTACTGTTGCCTTAGGTTTGCAAGACATTGTTAGTTTTGATAATGATGTATCAGAGTCTGGCAAGACAATACACGAGGCGGATATTGTGGTTGCTTATTTGTTAGCAGGTATTTTTTTAATAGTCACTTGCATTGTTGTTTTTGCATTTATTATTTTATTAGTAGCTCGTATTGTTGTTTTGTGGATTTTAGTGGTAATGTCTCCATTAGCTTTTTTCGCTAATTCTTTTCCGGCAACCAAAAAATATTTTGATCAATGGCTAAGCGCATTCAGTAAAGAATTAATAGTCGGGCCAGTATTAGCCTTCTTTTTATGGTTATCTTTTACTATTGTTGGACCAGGAAATATTGACAGTGAGTTTGATAGGAGTGATTCTGAATCAAAAGACGTAGAAGAGATTGATGTTCCAGATACTGGTGGTTTAACTAAGGCCACCAAGCCAATGAATACCTTGAAATATATTATGGGTATTGCCATGCTTATTGGTTCACTAAAAGTTACACAAAGTATTGGTGGAACAGCTGCTGGTATGGGCACCGCAGCTGCTGGTAAGGCAAAGAAATTTGCAGCTGCAGCTTATTCTAAACCGGCTAAGCGAGCTTGGCAAGGTTCATCAGGGTACGGTGGTATTAAAGGTGGTGCGACTCGTTTAGCATTTGGCTCTACAAGAGATAAAAAGACAGATGAGGTTAAGAGGAGTCTTTTGAATCGAGGCTTGAGTAGAGTGCCAGGAGGTGTTGGTAAACGTATAGCTGCGATGAATGAGATGCGTGCTGATAAGATGACTGCTGGAAAGCAAAAATATCGTGATGAAAAATACGCAGGCATTCGGGATAAAGAAGCATTTCATGAAGCTGGTATTGGCACTAGATTTGATAAGCGTGATCTAATCAATAGCAAGCTTAAGCAAGGTAAGCCTTTGACTAAAGAAGAAGTGAAAGAATCAAAGAGTATTTTGGGTGGTACAAATTATGATCCCGAAATGTCATCGAAGGTAGAGGCAACAAATGCTTATGGGCATGATGCTAAATCGGCTAAAAGAATGCTTAAAGAAGGTGGCTTAGGAAGTATGACAAAAATGCATGTTTCTGAGGGTCAATTGAATAGTGAGGGTGGATATGCTTTAGCGGACCAGATTTTTGAAGATTTTGATGCTGATCAGGTAAAGAAATGGACAGAAAATATGACCAAAAAAGAGCAAAAGGCTTGGAAGGATGCTACGTCAGCCGCTGCTCAAAGAGCTGATATTGCTGACAGCAAGGAAGATCCTAAGCGTTCTAAAATGTTTAAAGATGGACAGCTTGATCGAGAAAGTACTAGCTATAAGGCAGCTATGTTAAATGATGATGTTTATTCTAATACCTTTAAGGAATTAAAACATGACTCAGCTCAACAAAAATTGCTTGCTGTGGCAAAGGGAGAGATTAGCAAAGTAGATGATTTATTAAAAAAACCAGCTGGGACACTTGGCACGGATGAGAGAAATGCGTATAAGTCTATGGTTGGTGGTTTATCGGGACAAAAGGCTACTAATTTAGTATCAAATTTACCAGAAGGTGATTCAAGAATCGAGATAATTTTAACAGAGCAAGTAGCTGCCAGGGGTGAAAACTTTTTGAATAGTCCGGCATTAAAAAGTTTGCTTAGTACAAAACAGAGAGAGGCTATAGTTAATTCTGGTATGGCGAGAAAAGTAGAAAATGATCGTGCTAAAGCAAAGGTACATCCTAGAAACAAAGGGAAAACAGATGTTGTGATAAATCAAGGGCTTGCTAAAGACAACCTTAGTCAGGCTCATGAATATATACCAGACACCGCTGATTTTAGTAGTTTTGTTAATACTCTTGATGCTAAAGATGCTTCACAACTCAATCTAGACAAGTTAAAAGAGGTATTACCTGGATTGAAGGATATTCTAAAAAAAGAGTTAGCAGAAAATCATGGCATCGGAGAAACAGATGCAAATAAATTATCTTCACAAATATCTTCATTAGAGAAAAAATTAGCAAGTGCGAATCAAGCTTTTGCAAATGCAAAGAAAAAGCTTGTTAGTGATGACGAAAGAACAGCCTTGCTGAAGGATGTAAAAGATATTGAAGAAGAACTTAGAATAGCAAATTCTAAATTATAAGTAGGAATTTAATTTTAAATAATACAAAATAATCAAAATTGTATTTTACGTCTTTTAGCATCTAAATGTCTTTAACAGAATTAAAAAAATTACCAACTGAGGTCAAAGATATCATATTTTCCGAAGATATCACAGATCAAAATTTAGCTATAGCTGATAAATTTGGTTTAAACCAAGGTCAGTTAGGTTTTATTTTGGATTTAGAAGAGGAGATTTATCTGAAGAAAGTCGTTATTTTGGATTTACCAAAAGAGCTAGAAAATTTAGAACGAGCAAAGTATTATGATCTAAGGAAAATTGCTTTGGAAATAGCAATTAATATCCTGTGGCCTTTGCAAGACCATTTGAAAGATGTTGATCATTTAATTTTGCGTTTAGGCGGTAAAGTGCCAAAATTAAAACATTTACGTAAATCAATATTAAAGAATCCGTCATTACCAGAGACAGTGAAAGGGGTTGTTAAATTTTTGTTAGAGAAATATCCTGATTTAAAAAATAAACGTTTAAGTTCTAAAAAAATTATTTCTAAAAATGGTCGCCGAGTAATGCCAACTATTACCAATTGGCTTGAAGATTATATTCATTTTTTAGGAGCTGGTTATCATAATTCTTTGCAACGATCAAAATATTTAGCCAAAAGTTTGAATATTTTAGATACCGATGAAGATGAGAGGGAAGTTTTACGTCATTTTTTTACTTCTTACGATGATGGTCTGGCAATAGAAATAGATAGTTCAAATCCCGTTTTGATCATAAGCGAAATAAAAGATAAGAAAGACGAAGAAGCTATACAGCCAGAATTAAAAAAAGTTTTAGCAGAAATACATCAACAAATAATAGACTTGGATAGGGACATGGTACAGCCAAATATTATTTTATCTGAGGCAGAGAATAATTTAAATAAACTGCCTGATATTTTATGGCAGGCATTGGGTTTACAAGACAGAGATAAGGTGATTGGCTGTTTGAGGGTTTTGATAACAAAAAAAGCTCTTGATGCCATGATTAAAGAAAATCATCGTTTTCAGAGTTTAATGAAGAGATTTGTCAGTGTTAGATATGGTGAATCAGCTGGTTTTGGGCATGATGATAAATTACTAGCTAGACGTTTGTTTTTGGAGCTTATTTTAGGCGATAAATTAAATTTAACATTATCACAAGCCACAATAACAGTGTATTATTTGACTAGTTTAATTCAAAAATCAGGGCAGCTTGTTTATTTTGATTCTCATGATCAGCAATTAAAATGGCGAGAGATT
Source organism: bacterium (assembly GCA_018653315.1). Classification (GTDB taxonomy): domain Bacteria; phylum Patescibacteriota; class Patescibacteriia; order UBA1558; family GWA2-36-10; genus JABIAL01. The sequence continues at coordinate 12,540 of JABIAL010000014.1, read as the reverse complement.
CAGCTACTTAATAATAAAGTTACTTGGTTATAAAAAAAATTAACCCCCTAAATCCCCCTTAACAGGGGGACTTTTTTACAATAAACTCCTCCCCTGTTAAGGGGAGGTCGGGAGGGGTTAGAGTTTTTTGTTTTTTTTATTTAGATTGCCAAATTGTAATTTCTCTTTGTATTTTTTGTCCGGGCCGGCTATAAATGATATTGCCATTTAGAGATAATGATTTTGATTGTATTTTTGGTTTTATAGCTTGCCAACCAATATTGCTTATTTGGGCAGTATCTAGAGTAGATATTTTTTCATTTCCCAGATCAATGACAGGAAAAATAAATACTACTTTTCCGTTTTGGTTTATTATTTTTTTAAATTGTCTAAAAGCCATTTGGTATAAACTTTGTAATTCATTGATTATTGGCACAACATCTTTTTTATGATAAGCCCTTTGCAGTAGGCGAGCATCACCCATAAAAGGTTCGGTTACAATTAAATCTACAGTATTATTTAATTTATTTGCTAGTTGTTCAACTGGTATTTTTTTTATACTGATATCAGTAGATAAATCGTATTGTTCTTCTAGCCAGCCTAAATTGATTTGACTATCATCTACGGCTTTATGACTATTGTCGGTACCGTATATTTTTTTGAAGCCAAATAAAGCTGCTTCTTGTAAAACAGTGCCAGAACCACAGAAAGGATCAAGAATTATTTTATTTCTATCAGCTCCGGTTAAATTAATCATCATTTGGGCTACCTTAGGTGGTAACATGCCCGAGCGATTGTCTTTTCTGGGTCGATAAGCATCTCGTTGAGCATAGCTTTTGAAATCTTGCACAGCCTGTGTTAAACCAATGATCCACTGTCCTTGATGTCTGATAAATAGCAATTCAGCATTAAGTAGTTTGTTTTTAGTGACAATGACAGAAGATAATTCTGGTTCGCGACTACTGACCAAACGAATGCTGTGTCCTTTTTCTTTGATTTGTTTTTTTACAGATAAGGCTAGAGCTTGTATTTTTTTAAAATCTTTTTCTCGGCCGTTATAGACACTAAAGCCAAATTTGATTTTTTTATCCGGTTCAATTTTGATCATGTCAGCCCATTCTTGGGTAGAGAAGTTTAGTTGATCAATGGTTTTTAGATGTCGAGCTATCTTGATGGTTCCACCTAATTGATTTATAAATTTAATTGGGTTTATATTTTCTTTGGCCATTAAAAAATTATCTCCAACAGTCATTTGTTCATCTGTTTGAGATTTTAATAAATTAAATAATTCCTCTTTTGCTAGATCAGAGGATTGGCCTAAAATAAAAATATAATTTTGTATAGTTGTATTCATTGTCTTTAATGATAGAGAAAATATGTTTTTTTTGCAAATTTAGATAAAATAACTTAAACAGCAGAAGGATTGACTGATGATATTATTTATGTTAAAGTAAGCGAAGTCTTATAGACTATAACTAATTAACCATGTCACTTAAATGTGACCCTTAATCGTCAAATTAAGGTAATTAGAAGAGATTCTATGAATTATGAACTAGTTTACATTGTTTCTAGTGTAGTGCCAGAAACTGAACACGCCAAGATTCAAGAAGAAATTTTGGCTAATCTTAGCGACATCAAAGCTAAAATTATTACTCCTCCTTATTCTCTAGGAAGAAAACGTTTAGCTTATATAATCAATGGTCAAAAACATGGTTTTTATGTAGCCATGGATTTTGAGTTAGAAGAAATCACTGGATTAAAAGAATTAGATACCCATCTAAAACATAACAAGAATTTATTACGTCACTTAGTGATAAAAAAGGACCTTATCAGTGAACAAGCTGACAAGAAAAAACGAGAGAATAAACCAGTTATTGAAAAATCAGCAAGTTTAGTTGAATCTTCAACAACTAAAGAGTCTAAAACAGAAGATAGTAAAGAAAATCTTTCAGAAAAGAAGTCAGATGAAAAAACAGAAGATCCAGCAGCCGAAGGTTCCGAACGTAGTCGAGGGGAAGTAAAGGTTGATTTAGATGATTTAGATTCTAAATTAGATCAAATTTTAGAAAAAGAACAGTAACCAATATTTTTATGAATTTAAACAAAGCAATGATCATCGGGAATGTTGTGCGTGATCCGGAAATGCGTAGTACTCCTAGTGGTCAAAATGTAAGCTCATTTTCTATTGCTACAAATTTAGTTTGGAAAGATCAAAGTGGTCAAAAACAAGAAAAAGTAGAGTTCCATAATATTGTTGCTTGGCGTCGTTTAGCAGAAATTGTTGGTCAATACTTAAAGAAGGGCAGTAAGGTTTACATTGAAGGTCGTTTACAAACTCGTTCTTGGGATGATCCAAGTGGAGTTAAAAAATATCGTACAGAAATAGTAGCAGAAAATATGATTATGCTAGATAAAGCGGGCTCAGGGCCAAGCACTAGTGACGATTATTCTCAAACAGCTCCAGCTTCTAATACTAATCAATCTACACCTAGCGCACCAGCTTCTCAGAGTCAAGATGAAAACGAAATTAGTGTAGAGGATATTCCATTTTAAGATTTAATTTTAGATTATTATGCATACTAAATTAAAAAATAAATATTGTTATTTTTGTGTAAATAACGTTGATGAGATTGATTATAAAAATTGGCAACAATTGCAAAGGTTTACCTCATCTTATGGTAAAATTGTACCAAAACGTCGTAGTGGTGTTTGTTCAAAGCATCAAAGAAAAGTAGCTCAAGGCATTAAACGTGCTCGTTTTATGGCTTTTTTACCATATATTTCAAAATAGATATATGTTATCGATGAGCGAAATCAAATTAGCTAAGGTTTTGACTATCAATAACGAGCCTTATCAGGTGGTGTTTACTCAACATGTTAAAGTAGCTCGTGGAGGCGCAGTGCTAAAGACTAAATTAAAAAATTTAGTTAGTGGTTCTACATTAGAAAAAACTTTTTCTGGGTCAGATTCAGTTGAGGAAGCAGATTTACAGAGAAAAAAGGCTAATTTTTTATACAATCAAGATCAAGATTTTTTTTTCATGGATAATGAAGATTTTGAGCAGTTTCAATTTTCAGCTGATGTTATTGGAAACGCAAAAGACTATTTAAGCGAAGGACAGACAGTAGATGTGTTAGTTTTTAATAACCAACCTGTATCCATTGCTTTACCGTCAAAGGTTACATTAGAAGTTAGTTCTGCTCCAGAGGGGATTAAAGGTAATACTTCTGGTGCAGCTACTAAAGCTATTATTCTAGAGACAGGTTTACAATTAAGATCTCCAATGTTTATTAAATCTGGTGATAAAATAAAGGTAAATACTGAAACTGGCGAATATGTAGAGAGAATATAAATTTTTGTTAATAATAAGCCTATTAAAACAAACACCTACTTTCTAAGAAAGTAGGTGTTTGTTTTGGTGTTTGTTTGTGACGATAAAATATGTTATAATATAAGCAAATTAAGTTTAAAGCTAAGCCAATTTAAAAATGATGTAAAGAGCATTTTATTGTTTTTATCATAGATGATTAGCAAGGCTTTATTAGATAATATTTGTTATATTATAATGGCAGAAAATAAAAATAATTTAAAAGTTTTATCAGATGATTGGTCTGATGATTTGATGATTAAGGATGCGCAGGGTAATTTACATCATTTGAAAGATGATGTTAAAGATTTGCCTGATATAACATCAAAAGTTAGTCTGGTTACTAAACCAGCTCTTGCGCCAAAAGATGATAAATTTATTGATACAGAACCCTTGAGTGGATCAAAAGACAAAAAAGATTTATCTTTTCATCCAGATGATGATGTTGATATTAAAACATCATCTGCCAATTTGCCAGTTGATGACAGTAAAAAATATAGTTTAGAAAAAATTACAGACAAACTAATCAGTAAACATGGTTTAAAGTTTACAGAGACAGACAGTAAAAAATTTAGTGATATCTTTTTTGATTTTTTTCGTAATCGTAAAAATGCTATTGTAATTCGAGAGTTACTATCAAAAGATGTCTTTATAAATGGTAAGGTTTTATCTGAAGATGTGGTAAATAGTTTAGTTTCAGTAGCTAAGGCTATTAAAGAGAATATAAATCAAGAGGCTGGGTTAGTGGTTCGAGCTGAAGATATGGTACAAAAATCTGATGCTGAGTTTTTACAGCCAGTTAAAGTTGTTTCTAGTAAAGAAAAAATTGAGTTAGCGGATATAGAAAAAGAGATTAATGAGGAGACTTTTGATGATAGTAAATCGCCAGGAGAAACACAAGGTGAAATTCAAAATATTTTATCTGGCATGTCTGGCAAAACAAATGAACAGATTGATGATAAAAATCAAGAAAATATCATAGCAGATGATGGTGAGCTTGAAATAAAAGATGAAAAACAATTAGATGAGCCAATTATTGCTCTGGAGCAAACAAAAGATTCGGTTGATAGTGAAAAAGTAGATTTAGCTGCTAAAATGCTCAAAGATAATGCTAAAGAGAGTCCAATAACATTAGTCGATCAAATAAAAGATAAGTCAATTGATGCTCCTGTTAAAACAGAAAAAGAGGAGCTAGCTGTTTTACCTAAGGTCTCTAGGCCTAGTTCAGTCCCGGTAGTCAAACAACAAGTAGTAGATGTTGTTGCTAAGTCAGTACCAAAACCAATTGAAATTGAAAAAGTAGCTCCAAAGCCAGTGCCTAAAGCTACGTTAACTGGGGCAGTAGAAGAATTACAAAATTTAACTTTGGAAAATTTTCGTCGTTTGGGTAATTCTCCTTCTGAACAAGCAGAAAAATTGTTAGTTAAAGTAAATTTATTAGAAAAAGATTCTGTTACTAAAAAAGCACAAGGCATTGAGGCTTGGCGCAATAGTGAAGTATATCGCACGTATCTTGATTTAGGAGAAGAGAGTTTGAGTCAAAATAAGGATGTAGCAGCTATCATTGAACAGTATAATGCCGCTGCTAAGCAAACTTTGAGTTTAGAAGAGTTTTCTGCTATTTCAGATTTAAATAAGCAATTAAGATTTTAGATAATGAATCAGCGTTTTATTGTACCACAATTTATTGACGCAGAAGATAAGATTTTTGGACCAATTACAGTTCGTCAGTTTCTTATAATGGTCGGTGGTTTTTTATTTATTTTTATTTTTTACAAAACTTCAGATTTTGGGTTATTCATTTTTCAGACTGCCATTGTCGTAATAGCCACCTTAACCTTTGCTTTTGTTAAAATAAACGGCGCACCGTTTCATTTATTTTTTATTAATTTTGTGTCTACTTTTAAAAAACCAAAAATTAGATCCTGGAGAAAAGAGCAGATCAAGGTAGCAGAATTTAAATCCAAAGATGAAGATAAGGCAGTGACCTATGTTAAGAAAAAGAGAATATTACCAACTAGTAAGTTATCAGAATTATCTTTGATTATAGATACGGGTGGCGTGTACAAAGGAGAGCAGGCAGCTAATCAAGTAAATAAAGTTTATAATAATAGCTAGTTTAATTATTTATGAAAAATAAAAAATTAGCCGGTAACAAACCACAGAGTTCTACTCAAAAATATCTAGACATTGCTTCTGTCCAAGATGATTTAGTAGTGTTGAATGATGGTTCGGTTAGAGGAGTGATGATGATTTCATCTATTAATTTTGATTTAAAATCTGAAGATGAACAGAAGGCCATTATTGGGTCTTATGTTGGTTTTTTAAATACCTTAAGTCATCCCTTGCAAGTTGTTATTCAATCACGTCCTTTGAGTATTGATGATTATTTAGAAAGGTTGCGCACGGTAGAGAAAGAGCATACCAATGAATTATTACGTATGCAAATAGCAGATTATGTGAAGTTTATTTCTGAATTATTGACACTTGAAAAAATTATGAGTAAAAAGTTTTTTGTGATAGTGCCATATAATGAAATCGGTAACACAAAAAAGAATTTTGCTGCTCGAACAGCCGCTGTTTTTTCCACTGCTAAAGTAGTGAGATTAAGTCGTAAACGTTTTTCAGAGGCCAGTGCAGAATTAGATAAACGATGTGACTTTATTGGATCTGGATTATCTAGTTTAGGTATTAGTGCTCAGCGTTTAGATACGCAGGCCTTGATCGAGCTTTATTATAATAGTTATAATCCAGATTTGTTTCAAAAACAACCTTTGGAGGATATAAACAAACTAAAAATGGAAACAGATGTTTGAAGCTAATAAAATACAACAAAAACCAGCGCCAGTCAAACAAGCTCAAATGAGCAAGAAAGAGGTTCAAAAAATTGCAACAAAGAGCAAGGGATTATTGGAGGCTGAGAAAGTTTATAGAGAAGGAGTGGTTTCTGTCCGCGATATCATTGCTCCGGCTGCTCTTCAAGTAGAGAGCAGGCTACTTCGCTTAAATAATTTATATATCCGTACTTTGTTTGTGATGACTTATCCTAGATATGTAAGTGTTGGTTGGTTTGCGCCGATTATCAATGAAAGTGTGGTGCTTGATATTGCTATGTTTGTTTATCCAATGGATATTCCGATGGTTTTGAAGCAACTACGTAACAAGGTGGGTACAATGCAAGCGCAGATTATGTCTGATCATGAAAAAGGAGCACCAAGAGATCCTATTGCAGAAATAGCTTTACAGGACATTGAATCTTTACGAGATTCTTTGTCACAGGGAAATGAAAAGTTTTTTCAATTTGGTCTATATGTCACAATTTATGCTAAGACAGAAGACGAGCTAGAGCTGGCTACAGATAGGATAGAAAATTTATTAGGAACTCAGTTAATATATTCACGTAAAGCGTTATTTCAAACTGAACAAGGATTTAATTCTACTTTGCCATTAGGTAACGATGAATTAATGATTTCTACTAACATGAATAGTTCTCCGATTGCTTCTTCTTTTCCTTTTATTTCATCGGAGCTTACTTCTGATCAGGGAATTTTATATGGCATTAATCGTCATAATAATTCTTTGATTTTATTTGATCGTTTTAGTTTGCAAAATGCTAATGCCGTAGTTTTTGCTACTTCTGGCGCTGGTAAAAGTTATGCTATTAAATTGGAAGTTCTTAGATCATTGATGTTGGGAAGTGATGTAATAATCATTGATCCAGAAAATGAATATGAGCATTTATCAGAAGCTGTTGGTGGGTCATATATTAGCGTATCTTTAAACTCAGAAAGCAAACTTAATCCATTTGATTTACCGCGAGGTATAGGAGGAGATAGTAAGCCGGAAGATATTTTGCGTAGTGCTGTAATTACGCTCAAGGGCTTAATTCGTTTGATGATCGGTGATGTTACTAATGTTGAGGATTCGTTATTAGACAGAGCATTGATAGAGACTTATGCTAAAAAAGATATTACAGCTAGTTCTGATTTATCAAATATAGAGCCACCGTTGATGTCAGATTTAGAAGAAATTTTATTGAGCATGGAAGGTGGAGAAGATATGGCCTTACGTATCAAAAAATATACTGAAGGTACATTTTCAGGATTATTTAACAGCCCAACTAATATTAAATTAAATAATCAATTAGTAATTTTCAGTATTCGTGATTTGGAAGATGAATTAAGACCGATTGCCATGTATGTAATTATGAATTATATCTGGAATATGATTCGTAGTGAAATGAAAAAAAGGATTTTAGTTGTTGATGAGGCATGGATCATGATGCGTTATGAAGATAGTGCTAAGTTTATGTATGCTCTAGTGAAGCGTTGTCGTAAATATTATTTAGGCATCACTACTATTACCCAAGATGTTAATGATTTTTTAACTTCACCTTATGGAGCAGCAATAGTTACAAATTCTTCTTTACAATTATTATTAAAACAATCACCAGCTTCTATAAATTTGATTCAAAAAACATTCATGTTAACAGATGGAGAGAAATACTTGCTCTTAGAATCAGGTTTAGGTGAGGGAATATTTTTTGCCGGAAGCAAACACGCAGCCATTAAAGTACAGGCATCTTATGCCGAGCATCAGATTATTACCTCTGATCCAAAACAGTTATTAGAAATAGAGGATGCTAAAAAAGAATTTGAAGAAGCGATGTTAGAAGGCGAAACTTAAATTAGTATTTATTTTTAAAAAATAGTATGATAGATGATAAAAAAAATCCTTCGGCTAGCGCTCAGGATAAAAAGAAAATTATTTGGGTAACGGTGATTATTTTAGTAATCATTGGACTTCTCTGGTGGTTTTTTAGTCTGCGTGATCAACAATCAAAAACGCCAGATGAAATTAGTATCGAAAATCAGCCAGTATTTGAAACAAATAGTCCAGAATTAGAGTTAGTTCCACCGCCAGCAGAGGCTAGCGTAGAGTTTACAGTTAGTAATTTAGCAAAAACTTTTATAGCTCGTTTTGGTAGTTGGTCTACTGACAATCAAGGAGAGAATTTACAACAACTATTACCTTTAGCAACGGTAAAAATGCAGAATTATATTAATAATATTGCGTTGGATTATCAACGTGAAAATTTTTACGGTGTTAATACAAAAAGTCTGGCAGCCGAAATAAAAAATTTAGACGAAGAAAATGGTCAAGCCGAAATTTTGGTTAATGCTCAAAGAATAGAAACAAATAATGATTTAGAGGAAAATGTTTTTTATCAAGAGGCTTTAGTTGATTTAGTGAATTATAATGGCACCTGGTTAGTAGATCAAGTGGTTTGGCAATAAATATTTATGTCTGAGCTTGTTTTAGAACAACAAAATAAGAGAGAGTTGGCTGATGATAAAAGACCTAGTTTTGTTAAAAAAGGAGAGGACAGAGTAGAAGCGGCTAAGAAAAAGGCTTTAAAAAAAGCGAAAAAATTAGCTACCAAAAGAGCAAGACAAATTGCCTTACGTTGGATTAATGTCGGGTTTGCAGCAACCATAGTTGGAATCATAGTCACTTATCTGATTATGAGCGTTCAGTTATTTGTTGGCAATCTATTAGGAGTTGAGTCTCTCAAGTTAGAGGGTTGGGAAATAGCAATTTGGGCGCTTCTAACTATTATACTCTTAGCAATTACAATATTAGCATTACTAGCAGTAGATATAGTCATGCATCCAATTGAATGGGCTAAAGCAATTATTTGGGATTGGTTTGCAGGAGATTAAGTGATCACTTGTTTTGATTATAAAGTAAATAAGCGGATAAGATAATATTTATATATGAATGTTAAGAAAATTTTATTACTAATAGCTTTTATTGCCTTTATTGCTGGCGTGAGTTTTGCTTTGTACTGGGTATTTTTTAGAAGTGTCCAACCATCTTCAAATGACGACTTAGGTTTTAGCGGTGGAATAATTCCTGGTGTTGGTGAAGGTATTGATATAGTAGAAGATCCGACTGGACCATCTGGTTTACCTTGGCAAGAGTATGATCCGGAAGGTAAGGTATCTAGTGTGGCTAATGGTAGCCTAACTAAAGTGAGTAGGTTAAGCGATGCTAGCGTTGCTGGTCTTAAAGCTACCACAGACGGCATTAAATATTACGATCAAGATAAAAATCAATTTTTTAGAATAAACAGTCAAGGAGAGCCAGAATTAATTACAGATAAGAAATTTTATCAATTAGATAACGTTGTTTGGTCACCAAAAGATGATAAGGCCATTTTGGAATATCCGGACGGAATGAATATTTTGTATAATTTTCGTACTGGTGAGCAGGTAACCTTGCCAGCAGAGTTAGAAAGTTTTGATTTCTCACCATCTGGCCATGAGATAGTTGCTAATTGGATCGGTTCACACCCAGATAATAATTGGATAGTGATGGCCAATGATGATGGATCAGGTTTACGTTTAGTAGAAGGACTAGGCGATAAAGAAAAAGATGTACAAGTTGGTTTTTCGCCAGATAATCAGGTGGTAGCTTTATATAGAGAACAAGTTGACATGCAAAGACAGGAGGTTTTCCCTATTACTCCAGATGGAACTAGTCTTAGGTCATTTGTTGTTCAAGGAGCTGGTTTTGAAAGTGATTGGTCTCCAGATGGAAATAGTTTGTTATATAGTGTATATAATCAAAATACAGACTACTTACCAAATTTATGGGTAACAGGCGGCAAATCGAATAATTTAGGGGACCTGAAGGTGTCTCTAAATTTAGCTACTTGGCCAGATAAATGTAATTTTGCTGGCGAAGGATCTCTGTATTGTGCTGTACCACAGGGATTACCAAGAGGAGCTGGCATGTATCCGGAAATTGCCGATACATACCATGATAATTTTTATCACATTGATTTAAACACTGGCACTAAGACATTAATAGCTAGCCCGGTAGGAGAAAGTGGTAGATATACAGCTTATAATTTATTTTTATCTGGTGATGGTTCAGTATTATATTTTACTGATCAATCCACTGGTCGTTTACAAAGTATCCTATTAGAATAAGATTTATGAAAAAAACTTTTATAATAACACTACTTATTACCTTTGGATTATTTATTACTCAGGTAGCTTATGCTGGTAGTAATAAACCTATTTGTTTTAAACCAATGATTGCTATTCCTGGTTTTTCTAATGAAGGTTGTGATGCTGGTCAAATAGCTATTAGCTCCAAAGGTGATGCTATTGCTTTGTATATTAATGCACTATATGACTATGCAGCTGGTGCAGCTGGCGTGGTAGCTATGTTTATGATTGTTTTTGCCGCTTGGCAATGGATGATGGCTGCTGGTAATGCTAGTAAAATAGATACTGCTAAAGATACTATTCGTGGTGCTTTACTAGGTCTAGCTTTTTTATTTACTGGTCATTTATTATTAAGTAATATTTCTGGTGGTTTAGTTGATTTTAAGAGTTTAAGCTTAACAGGTATTGATACAAAAAATTGGGCTAGTGCTTTTTGTCAAAACATAGACCAATCAGTGTATGACTATGGATATGATCCTAGTGCTCATGAAATGTGTGGTGATACATACGCCACAACGACAGATGATGGTCAGAAAATTCAATGTGTGGATACAGATTGTCCTAGTCCTGGTGGTGAACAATGGCATTGTGTTGTGTATGATGGCTTTGCATCATCTGATCTTTGTCCATCAGCAGTTAATACAAATGAAAGTGTATCTTGTAGATGTATTAGGCCAATCCCTTGTGATCAGATAACGGTCGATAGTTGCGATGAATATGATCATTGGAATGATTTAATGGCTTGTGATGCTAATAAATGTTACGGTGAAGTTATGGCTGATGGTGATACGTTTACTGAGTTTTGTGGTGTAGAGAATAATAATTGCAATGAGCTTAACGATATAGATTGTGATAGTAATGAATTTTGTGAGCAATATAATTTTGATGGACATGAATTTTGTTGTAATACTCAGTTAATAAATCAGTGTGCGCCTATATCAGATGGTCATTGTATGGGTTCTTAATTTTATATGAAAAAAGCTTTTATAATAACATTACTTATTACTTTTGGATTATTCATTACTCAGGTAGCTTATGCTGGTAGTAATAAACCAATTTGTTTTACACCAATGATTGCTATTCCTGGTTTTGATAACACAGGTTGCAGTGCTGGTCAAATAGCTATTAGCTCCAAAGGTGGTGCTATTGCTTTGTATATTAATGCACTATATGACTATGCAGCTGGCGCAGCTGGTGTTGTAGCTATGTTTATGATTGTTTTTGCTGCTTGGCAATGGATTATAGCTGCTGGCAATGCTAGTAAGATAGACACTGCTAAAGATACTATTCGTGGTGCTTTACTAGGTTTAGCTTTTTTATTTACTGGCCATTTGTTATTAAGTAATATTTCTTCTGGTTTAGTTGATTTTAATTCATTAGATTTAACAGGCATTGGAACAAAACAAGAGGCTTTTGGAAATACTAGTTGCAGTAGTTTGAGTGCGGAGAAGTGTCCAGATAGATGGGATTGTCAGATTCAGCCAGGTGTTCTTGGCGATGATACTTGTATAGAGAGAGCGATGTGTCCTCTGAGTGATGTATCGCGAATTGATTATATGTTAAGTGAAAATTCTAATAGATTGACTTGTTGCAAAAACGCTTTGGGGACTAGATGGGCTATTGGATTATTAGGCGGAGCTTTGAATAGCTGTGATTCTCTGCCGGGCACAGCTTGTGTTGGATTAACACAAAAACCCACAGAAGATTGTTATGATTTTGTATGTGATATGTATGACGGTATTGGCAATGATAAACGTCTTAAATGTGAAGAGTTGTCCTTTTGTGAATGGGATAATTTTCCCATGCCTCTAAATTGTAGATCTAAAAATTAAATTATTCCAAATGCATTTCAGTCTGAAGTTCGGCTAACAATTTTTGGAGCTGTTTGTTCGATAAATATTTTTGTGTATTTACTACTTTTTTGGCCCAATTTTGGGCCTTTTTTATTAGCTTAGTATCGGTTAATTTAGCAATTTTGAGCTTTGTAAGGCCAGTTTGTCTAGTGCCAAAGATTTCACCGCTACCACGCAATTCTAGGTCTAATTCAGCTAATTTAAAACCATCGTCAGTTTTGGCTAGAGCTTGTAATCGTTCTTTATTTAATTGTAAGTCTTCAGTAGTAAACAATAAACAAAAACTTTCTAAATCATTACGGCCAATACGTCCACGGAATT
>JABIAL010000001.1 GCA_018653315.1 bacterium | reverse complement strand
AGGACAACTAAGATTAATAGTAATAATGTCAGCTAATGGCTCTAATATTTTAAAACTGGCTGCATAATCATCAGCTGCTTTATCTAGGTTAACGCTATTTGTTTTAGCAATGCTAATTGACCACAATCCTCTTTTTTTAAACTTGACCTTATCATTATTTAGCTTTTTAGCAATTTGTTTTGCACCAACATTAGACAGGCCATAATAAACCAAAATGGCCCTATCCTTTACTAGACGCCAAAGGCGTGGTTTTTTATTACCGGGTTGTGCTTGAGCTGAGATTGAGCCTAATTGAGCCCAAGCAAAATTGAAGCTTCCCCAAGTCAAAGATAGTTTAGCATTTTTGTCCATACCAGCTGTAAGTCCAATCGGATTACGGAAGTATAGACCAAAGAGTTTTTGTTTTAAACGTGGTGAAGTATAATTACAAACTTTAAATAGTAAATTATTTAAAGTTTTATTTTTATTAAAAATACTTAATAAAAAGAATGTCAGATTATGAATAAATTCTGGTTTAAATAAGAATAGAATTGGTCTTATAATTTTTTGGTAAAACATCTAAATTTTTTATCTAAATCTTAATTGACAGTTTTTTTGACAAGTATCAAAGCCGTTTTGTAGGCACTCTGCTCGACCTTCTATGTCCACTTCACAAAAATTTTCTTGACACATATAAACACAGCTTTTTAAATCTGTAAATTTTGGCTCCACTTCTTCAGCGTGTCCAGTAACGCTGCAGCCAGACAGAACTAAAGCTAGGACAAATAAGCCAATTATCTTTTTAAATTCCATATTTTTTATTAAATTTGCTAGATTAATTTTTTCCATGACAGTTTTTATATTTAATTGATTGACCATCTGGTTTTTTAGCTCCGCATGGACATGGGTCATTTCTACCTATTTTATTCCCGGCTTCATTTGTTGGTTTAGATGGAAGAGAAGTTGATTTATTTTCTCTATCATCTACTTGTTTTTGGAAAGGTGAAAAACCCTGTTTTTGTTCATTGAATTGTTTTTGTCGTTCTACTTGCGGAGCAGCTATTTTACGAGCCAAACCTACTTTGAAAATAGAATAAACAATTTGTTTACGAATTTGTCCAATTAAATTATTAAACAAACCAAATGCTTCGCGTTTATATTCCACTAAAGGATCTCGTTGACCATAGCCTTGTAAGCCAATGCCGGTACGTAATTTATCCATAGCAGTTAAATGTTCTACCCAAAGAGTATCGATACTACGTAAAACAATACCACGCTCAATTGTCTGCATTGGTGTCCAAGCTTGGACAGCTTCTAGTGATTGGTTTATTTGTTCAGTTTGAGCTAAATATCTTTCGTCGGCTAAATCATTTATGTATTTAATTAGCTTGGTTCTTTGTTCATGAGAATTCTCTTTTTCAATTTTTTCTAATAATTCTTTTATTTTATTTATTTCTTCTATAGTAATTGAAAAAATAGATTTGATAGTTTCAACAATTTCTTTGGGATCAAAATCGCCTACATTTTCTTTGGCCAAAGTATGAAAAGAAATTACTTCTTCAATTTCTTTGTGTATTTGCCCCAAAACAAATTCTTGAGAAGTTTTATATTCGATATCTGCTGGTAATTCCTGATCATCATATAAAGTCAAGAATTTTTGTCGCATATCATAAACAACCTGACGATGTTTATTAATGATATCGTCATATTCTACTAAATGTTTACGGATATCAAAATTATGTCCCTCTACTTTACGTTGAGCAGATTCAATAGAACGAGAAATCATTTTGTTTTCAATGGCAGTTTCTTCGTCCAATCCTAATTTGTCCATTACTAATTTAATACGATCCGAACCAAAAATACGCATTAAGTCATCATCTAAAGAAATATAAAATTGAGATGATCCTTCATCACCCTGACGACCAGCTCGACCACGTAACTGATTATCTATACGACGAGATTCATGTCGGCCAGTGCCTAAAACATGTAAACCGCCTAAAGATTTAATTTCGTCATATTGTTCTTTAACTTTTGGTGAGCCACCTAAAATAATATCAACACCACGACCAGCCATGTTAGTGGCTACAGTTATAGCACCTTTTCTACCAGTTTGAGCTAAAATTTCTGCTTCTTTAGCATGTTGTTTAGCGTTTAATAAGTTAAAAGGTAGGCCGGTTTTTTCTAAAGCAGCTCCTAATTCTTCATTTTGTTCAATAGAAACAGTACCAACTAAAACTGGTTGTCCTGTTTTGTGTTTAGCTTCTATTTCTTTGATGATAGATTTTATTTTGCCACGATGATTTTTGAAAATTCGATCACGTCTATCATCACGAACAAAAGGTCTGTTAGTCGGAATAACAGTTACATCTAAACTATAGATTTTAGCCATTTCTTCGGCTTCAGTAGCCGCTGTTCCGGTCATCCCAGCTAATTTTTTGTACATTCTAAAATAGTTTTGAAATGTGATTGTTGCCAGAGTCATGCTTTCTTTTTGTATATCAACTCCTTCTTTAGCTTCGATAGCTTGATGTAATCCTTCAGAATAACGACGGCCATCCATCATCCGGCCAGTAAATTCATCAATAATTACTATTTCGTTATCCTTGATCACATAATCCTTGTCTTTGTGGTACAAACTTTTGGCACGTAAGGCTTGCTCTAGATGATGAATAGTTGTTAAGCCATGACTTTCGTATATATTATCTACATTAAGTAATTGTTCCATTTTTTTGATACCAGCTTCAGTCAAAATGCAACTGCGCATTTTTTCATCAATATTGTAATGGTCATTTTCAGTTAACTGGGTAATTAATTGAGCAAATTGACGATATTGGCTAGCGGATTCTTCAGCTGGCGCAGAAATAATTAATGGAGTACGAGCTTCATCAATCAAAATACTATCTACCTCATCGACAATAGCATAATGTAAACCACGTTGAGCTTGTTTCTCAACACTTTGAGCCATGTTATCACGTAGATAATCAAAGCCAAATTCGTTGTTAGTGCCATAGGTAATATCAGCCTGATAAGCTTCTTTTCTAGTTACTGGACGTAAATAATCATCTACTACTTTGACACCTTGGTCACGAATTTGATCGTCCTCTTCAGATTGGTGCTCAGTGTCATAAATAAAAGAAGCATCATGTTGAATAATTCCAACAGATAAACCTAAAAAATTATAGACTTGTCCCATCCAAGTAGCATCACGTTTAGATAAATAATCATTAACAGTAACCACATGAACACCTTTACCAGATAAAGCATTAAGATAAATAGGTAAAGTAGAAGCTAAAGTTTTACCTTCACCAGTTTTCATTTCTGCTATTTGGCCTTGATGTAAGACAATGCCGCCTATTACCTGGACATTGTAATGTTTCTGTTTTAGAGTTCTCTGCGCTGCTAATCTTACCAAAGCAAAAGCTGGCACCAATAGATCATCTAAAGGTGTCTTTGATTGAGCTTGTTTTTTTAAGTCTGCACTTTTTTTTCTTAATTCTGCATCAGATAGTTTTTTCCACTCTTCTTCTTGTTTATCTATTTTTGTTAAAAGTGGATCTAAATCTTTTAAAAAACGTTCATTAGCATCACCGAATATTTTTTGTAACCAGGACATATTTTTATTGATATTAAACCATGAACCATCAAGGTTCATGGGATAGGATTATATAATTTATGAGTTTTAATTTTTTTGCCAAAATTTCAAAGACTTGAAACGGCGAATATTCTTACGAATTTTACTAATATTTTTTTCTTTATATTTTACTAATTGGCGAATCAATTTTTCTTGTACATCATCTACGGCTGCTCGAGCATCTGAGCTTGTTTCTTTTAGGATAATATTTTGTTTATTTGGCAAAGAGACATGCACTGCTACTGTAAAAACCTCGCCTTTGTTGTGATGTTGATCACGTGATAATTCTATTACAAAAGATATGATATTTTTTTGATATTTTTCAACAACTTTAAATTTATCTTGTAAATATTGCCGAAAAGGTTCTGTTAAGTCAAAATTCTTCTTATAAATTTTAATGTTCATGCTTTATTATTAATAATTTTACACCATTAATATACCAGTTTTAACATAAAAAATCAACCCAAATCAAAAAATCTGCCGAATAGCATATTATTTAGCAGATTTTTTATATTTAGGCTAATATTGGTTAATATATTATGATAATACTGCCTTTATTCTTCTGATGCCAGCTGATGATGAGCTTTCTTTGGAAATCTTAAATTGACCCAAAACAGAGGTATTGGCAACATGTGGTCCACCGCAAATTTCCTGACTAAATGGTTTTTTACTATCGCCTACTGTATATACCTTTATTTTTTCACCGTATTTATGAGCAAATAAACCAATCGCTCCTTTATCCTTAGCCTCTTCAACTGTCATTTCATCAGAGCTAATCTCTAAAGCATTTTTAATTTGTTGGTTAATTAAATCCTCTACTTTTTTAATTTGTTCAGGAGTCATTTTTTCAGTATGAGTAAAATCAAAACGCATTCGTTCAGCATTAATATTACTACCACGTTGTTCAACGTGATCTCCTAAAACATTTCGTAAAGCTTGGTGTAATAAATGAGTGGCAGTGTGATATTTTTTACTCATCTCTCCATCATCAGCTAAACCACCTTTGAACATGCCAGCTGATGCTGTGCGAGATAACTCTTGGTGTTTAGTGAATTCTTCTTGATATTTTTCTGGTGCTAATTTCAAACCTTTTTCGGCAGCTAGTTCTAAAGTCATTTCCAGAGGAAAACCATAAGTAGCAAATAGATTAAAGGCTGCTTTTTCATCTAAAGCGTTTTGTTTAATAAATTTTTCAAACTGTTTTAAGCCTTGTTGTAAGGTATTATTAAATTTTAATTCCTCTTTTTCTATTTCAGCTAAAATAAAATTTTGTTTATCTTTTAGTTCTGGATAAACATCTTGATATTTTTTTATAACTACTTGGGCAATCTCTTTAGTAAAATTATCTTTGATGCCTAAGTTTTTACCAAAACGAACAGCTCGTCTGATCACCCGACGTAAAACATAACCTTGGCCAGTGTTAGCCGGTGCCATACTCTGAGGATCACCTAGTAAAAATGTAGCACTACGTAAATGATCAGCTACAATCCGGAAAGTTTTTTTGTCATCGTTGTATTTTTTACCACTTAACTTCTCTATTTTTTCAATTATTGGTAAAAATAAATCTGTTAGATAATTATCATCTAAACCATTCAAAGCAGCTAAGGTTCTTTCTAAGCCCATGCCAGTGTCAATATTTTTTTGTTGTAAAGGATTGAATTGACCAGCTTTATTTTTATTATACTCCATGAAGACATTGTTCCAGATTTCTACCCAAGTATCATCTTTGGGATCGTAAGTAGCAGGTGCTTTTTCTTTGCCGCTCCAATAAAATATCTCTGTATCCGGACCACAGGGACCAGTTTTTCCGGCTGGACCCCACCAATTATCTGATAATTTGGCTATTCTAGTAGCTGGTACAGCTAAATCAAGCCAGTGTTTCTCTGCTTCTTGGTCATAATTAATAATATCATCGTTACCACCGAAAATAGAAATAGCTAAATTTTTTGGGTTTATATTCATTATTTTTGTCAAAAATTCCCAAGATAATTCAGTGGCTTCTTTTTTACCATAGTCCCCTAAAGACCAATTACCAAGCATCTCAAAGAAAGTATGATGAGTTTTATCTCCTACCTCATCGATATCTCCTGTACGCCAGCATTTTTGGACATTTGCCAGTCGTGTGCCTGCTGGATGGTTTTCACCAATTAAATATGGTACTAAAGGCTGCATACCAGCGGTAATAAATAAAACAGTTGGATCATTTTCTGGAATCAAAGAAGCTGAACTAATAATACTATGCTTTTTGTTCTCGAAATATTTTAAAAATTTATTTCTTAATTCATTACTAGTGATAGACATGGTTTATTTTTTTATTTTACTAAACAAAACATCATTATATTTATAAATCAAAACAGCGCCAACTGGTAAACTCATAAAACCAACTACAACATCATACAATGTATCGTTTGGTTGACCAATTGTAAAAAACATATTTTTTCCTAAATAAATAGTAATGAAATATTCAGATATTTCCCATAATAAGATTAAGGACATAGTGATTACCAAAGAGGCCAAAACATTGTCAGATTTTGTAGTATCTATCTTCCAGTGGACAGTGCCAGCTTTAAATACTATGGCTACTATAATAAAGATAAATAATGGTGTAAAAAAATGAACATAGGCATCATAGTTATACAATAGATCAAATAGCCAAAGATAGCCCGCTACAGAGAGCAATACAATGCCAGAAAAAGACAGCTCTATCCAATCCAGTAATTCATTAGAGAAATTTTCATGCAAGCCTAAACGACGATAAATAATTCGCGGTAAAAATAATACTGCTGAAAAGGCAAGGTAACCGAAAAATATAAAGATACTATGTCCAGTAAAAACAAAGTAAAAAGCCATAATAAAAACTATCAGACTTAATCCGTTTACTATTTTTCGTACGTGTACCTTCATATTGGTGATATTTAATTGTTTAATCTTATGTAAATAAGTATAAGAATAAGTGCTGTTTTAGTCAATGATGATCGCTGAGGCTATCAATTCATCTTTTAAATAAATAGCTAAAGTTTGTCCAGCTGCTGAAGCAAATTGTTTCTCTTTAAAAGTTGCTTCGTAAAGACCATTATCTAATTTATTAACTTCCAAAGCCTGATCTTCTTGTCGATAACGTATTTTTCCGTGAGCCTTGATCGGAAATTCATGTTCTTTAGCTAGCCAGTGCCAGTCAGTAACTTTAATTTTTTTAGTATATAATTCTATAGATTCTTTTGGGCCAACTATTAATTCGTTTGTGTCTAATTTCTTGCTGATAACATATAAGGCTGGTCCTCCGCCGATATCTATGCCTTTTCTTTGACCTATAGTGTAATAGACAACTCCTTCATGTTGGCCGATTATTTTACCGTTTATATCAATGATATTTCCAGTTTTTGCTGGAATTTGTTGTTGTAAAAAATCTTTTAGCTTAACTTTACCAACAAAACAGATACCTTGACTATCTTTGCGTTCAGCATTTGGTAAGCCTGCTTTTTTGGCTATTTGCCTGACTTCTGGTTTTTTAATTTTGCCAATAGGAAATAAAGAATGTGCTAATTGCTCTTGATTTAGGCCGGCTAAAAAATATGTTTGATCTTTATTATCATCTAAGCCTTGTAAAAGATGATAACCATCTTTGTCTTCTTTGATTTGAGCATAATGACCAGTGGCTATTTTATCATAGCCAGCTAATAATGCTTTGCATAAAAATAGCTTAAATTTAATTTCTGAATTACATAGAATATCTGGATTTGGTGTTAATCCTTTTTTATAGGTATCAAATAAATATTTAACCACTGTTTCACGATATTGTTCTTCAAAGTCCCAAGTTTCCAAATTAATATCTAAAAAATCAGCTACTTTTTGGGCCTCTGCTTGATCTTTTTTCCAAGGACATTCTTTATTGACATTGTCACGGCTAGAAAAATTTTTCATAAAAACAGCCGCTACTTGATGGCCTTCTTTTTTAAGTAAATAAGCTACTACAGCTGAATCAACTCCGCCTGATAAACCTACTAGTATCTTTAGTTTTTGGTCTTTTTTAGACATATTATATAAAGTAAAATACCATTTTTTATGATATTTATCAATATTATTGACAGATTTTGACGTTAATACTATGCTATAAATAATAACGTTTCATTTAAAATGAGGAAATAGCTTATGTTTGTCAAAGTTAGAGAACTTAAGACATTTTTTGTCTCCACAAATCTTCAAGGAATTCAAAGAAGACAAGATCAGGCAGAAGGAGGGGCAATAGCTCAGGAAGACTCGAATGATATTAACGCTATGCTTTTGTCTGGTGAATGGATTCTTCTTGATACCAAGCATATCGTAGGTACATCTACCGTCACAATGGCTTATGTCTTGGGTCGATTACCTGAAGATTAATAAGAAAATAAACAAATATACTCCTTAGTTAAATCTGAGGAGTATTTTTTTATATAAAAACAACTGAATAAATAGTTTTTATTTATTATATAATTCTTTATTATAGAATTTAGCCATTGCCATCAAAATTCCATTTTCAAAAGCAACTTTCCTAGTTATAAAGTCATTGGTTAGCTCGCCTACTGTGCCATTTGTACCACGAACATTCTTTTTTGCAAACATTTCTTCAGCTACAGGAGCTAGTTCTCGTTTTTTATTTATGATTTCTTCACGAGCATAATCACTTAGCTCTATTGCCTCACCATATGATAAGCTATCTATTTCACCATCAGTTATGTAAATAGCGCCAATTAAAAAGAATTTTTCTTTGTCTAAAAAATTATGTAGCCAAACACCACCTTCAATACCAACATAAAAATCCGCTTTAGTACCAGATTTTAGAACATTATGTGCTCTATTATAAGCTCCTTGACTAGTTTCTTCTACACCACGTGGTTGATCACCGACATTAGACTTAATTTTTTGAGCAATAAGTTTTATTTCTTGATCAGGGTAAATTCTAGCGAAAGCAGATCTCACTGCTTCTACTTTTGGTTGTTGTGCAGATCCTAAAGCAACTGTAATCATATTATTTTATAAAATCAAAGTGTTTAAGGGTTGGGATTATATTTGGTGCTAAATTATCTGGTAAATTATCAATTTCCAGCCATTGCCATTCTCTAATGTCTTCACCTGGTTTTATCTCGCCTATTCTTTCAGCTAACCAATGTATTAGAATTACATCTTGATCATCTTTTTTAGTATGCATTATAAATGGTTCTGGATTAATAATCTTAATATCAATGCCCATTTCTTCTTTAGCCTCTCGCTTAGCTGTCTCTACTAGAGATTCGTTATCCTCTACTCGGCCACCACAAAATTTCCAAAAATCAGTATCACCATGTTGATCAAGTAATACTTTATTGTTTTCAACTATAACTGGTCCGGAAGCAATAATCATATTTTATTTACCAATTTTGAAAATAGTTTTTTTCTCTAAAGCCTTTCTAGCTAATTTAATTTTATCTTGACTTCTGGCATAAAGAGTAAATAAACGCTCGCCTTTTTTGACTCGATCTCCATATTCTTTATTTAGATACACGCCACCTAATTGGTCTGCTGGTGCGCCTAAAATACGAGCTACAGTATTAATCATCTTATTGTCTGTAAAGCTAATAAGACCTGATTTTGGGGCATTGAAGTACTTTTTATGAGCTCCGATCACGATATCTTCTGGATGTATGTCTGGATTACCACCCTGAGCTTTAATAATTTCTTGCATTTTCTGCCAAGCTCGACCATCTTCTAATACTTTCCAAGCCATTTGAGCGCCATTGCCTTTTTTTGCCTCACCAGCTAATTCTAATAATTCACCCGCTAGATGAATAGATTTATTAGCTAAATCAGCTGGATAGTTATCTTTTTGTTGTAATACTCTTAAAACGTCTCTAGCTTCCAGAGCGGGTCCGACGCCTCGGCCAACCGGATCTTCAGTTTGGATCATGATTACTTTTGTTTTGATCCCAAAACGACGAGCTATATATTTAAATTTTATTTCCAGTTCCTTAGCAGTTTTCATGTCAGGAATTTTGGTTGTTTTGCCAACTGGCATATCAATAATCAAATGGGTAACTCCTGTAGCTACTTTCTTAGCCATAATACTAACTAACATTTTACTGTATGGTTCTAAGGATAGTGGATAAGAGACTTTTAAAATTTTATCATCGGCTGGAGCCAAATTTAATCCCCCGCCCCACACTAAGCAACCGCCGTGTTTTTTGACAATTTTTTTAATCTGATCAGCAGGAAAAGAAACATTAGCTAAAACTTCCATTGTATCTGAAGTGCCAGCTGGTGAAGTAATGGCTCGTGAAGAAGTTTTAGGAATAGTCAGGCCCAAAGCAGCAATAATTGGGATAACTACCATTGTGGTTCTATTACCAGCTAAACCGCCAACTGAGTGTTTGTCTACTACCATGCCGGGGAATTTAAGTATTTCTCCAGTTTCAGCCATAGCTTTGGTCATGAAATATAATTCTTCGTTTGAATATTTACGCATAAAGCCAGAAGCGACGAAATAAGTAATTTCAGTTTTAGTTAAGACCCCAGAAGATATATCAGAAAAAATTTGATAAAATTCATCGTATGTTAATTTTTTCCCAAGTAATCTTTTTTTAATAGCCTGTACTGAAGGAGCTCTTTCTAAAAATTCTATTTCTACGATAGTGTTAACTGGGATATTTCTTTTTTCCCAAATATCTTTGTACAAACCAATCTGTCCAGGTTTAATTCTTTTTATAGAAGTATTAGCTTCAGCAATAATTCTTTTATTTTGCCAGGAAATTTTGACTTTATCACCAGCTCTAATACCGTAACGACGAGCTTCGTTAACGTTTAACAGGGCAATATTCGCTTGCCCTGTTTTGATATCTAGTTTTTTGATTTTTAAATAATATGACATTAATTTTAGTATTAAAATTTAACTACTTCTCCTGGATTTAATGTATTTGATTCTTCGGGTTTATTTTCTATTGTTTGATTTGGTATTTGTTTATTAAATGAGGTGCTAGGCTTGGCTTTTAAAGCTTCAGCTAGTGAAATAAATTCTTCTTTTTTATCATTTTTTATTTCTTGTTGAGGAACAACTTTAACACTAGAGGGTGATGGTATTTTTCCTTGCTTAGATAAGTCCAAACAGTTTTTGCAGTAAATAGGTTTATTAGGATTTGGTTTAAAATTTATAGTAGTTTTAGCACCACAAAATGAACAGTCAACTTCCTGGCCAGGTTTTTTAGTTTTTTGACTTGTTTCTTTTCTAGGCTCATTCGTTTGAGCTGGACGAGACGAATAACTAGTATTTCTTGCTCTGTTGTCAGTTGGTTTTTTATTAAAACGATCATTTTTAACTGGTGCTGGCGTTGTTTCTTGTCGGCTACTTTCGCTCCAACGGGAAATTTTTTCTTCAATAACACTTCTAGGACTAGCATAACGTTCTCTAGATACCATGATAACCTTACCTTTTATTTCTGGGTCACTAAATCCTTCGTCTATTGGTGGTAAAGTGTTAGCTGAAAAACCTTCACTGGCTACACCATCGATCATTAATTTAAGATATGTTTGATATTTAGCTAAATTTACTAAATCAAACTGGGTAAAAGTTGGATAAAATTCTTTTTCTAAGAATTCAGCGTCAGCAGCACCAACTCTAAAAGCGATAATAGTTCCAACATTACCAAAAACAGCAGCGGCCACAGCTTCATCTATTTGTTCGATGTATTGGTGAGCTAGAATTAAATTAAGACGATATTTACGGGCTTCAGATAAAATACCAGCAAATGATTCGGTAGCAAAATTTTGAAATTCATCAACATACAAATAAAAATCTTTACGTTCATTTTCAGGAATATTGACCCGGCTCATAGCAGCTAATTGTATCTTAGTGATCATCATCGCACCAAGTAGGGCTGAATTATCTTCACCTACTCTACCTTTAGATAAATTGATTAACAAAATCTTTTGTCCATCCATAATCTCTCGCATGTTAAATGAAGATTTTGTTTGGCCTAAAATATTTCTAATTAAGGCTGAAGATAAAAATCTACCAACCTTATTTTGGATCGGTGCGATGGCCTCTGCTTGAAAACGATCTGGATATTTGGAATATTCATCAACCCAAAAAGATTTGACTACCGGGTCACTAAGTTGATCGATCACTTTTTTACGAAAAGGTTTATCAACCAGCATTCGCATAATACCAAGCAAAGTAGAGCCAGGATATTCTAATAAAGCCGATATGGTATGATGTAAAACGTATTCCAAACGAGGACCCCAGGAGTCAGCCCATATTTTTTTGAAAACACCGATTAAACCAGAAACTACTAAGTGTCTTTCAGATTCATCTACATGTTCTAAAACATTGAAAGCAATCGGATGATCAAGGTCAGATGGGTTGAAATATACAACATCATTGACTCGAGAATTTGGAATAAAGTCTATTACTTTTTCTACTAAATCTCCATGGGGATCGATTACGCAAACACCTTTGCCTGCTCGGATATCTTGAATGATCATATTTTCCAAAACAGTTGACTTACCCATGCCGGTTTTACCAATAAAATACATATGGCGACGGCGGTCGTCAACTTTAATACCAAACTTTACTTCAGAATTACGAAAGTTTGTTCTAGCAAAATAAGTTATATGGTCACTCATAATTTTTTAAAGTGGTAAATTACTTGGCGGGCCTCCTTTAGGAGCAGAGGCATTAATAGTAGAATTTTTGCTTGGTGTAATGGTATTTTCTGCTTGTTTTGTTTTATCTTTAGCGAATTTTTTTTCAAAATAATCATTATCTAAATCAACATTAAATTCGCTTGGTTGTTTTAACTGTGCGGATAAGTTGGCTGTTTCAGATTCATCAGAGTCAGTACCAAAAAACGAAGCAGGCAAAGAAGTTGGTGGTTCACCTTTTTTAGTTTCAGTTCTTCGTAATAATGGAGTGCGTATTTCCACACCTGGAAAATGCCACAAAGTAGCTAATTCTTCAGTATTTAAAATAAACGCCTTATAGCCAGCTATGGTACTACGTAATTTATAAGCTTTTACTAATCTGGCTTTACGTTTTTTAGCTCGATATTTTGTAAACCAATACATGATAGAAGTTTTTGTTTTTGGATCAGGCTTAAAACCATTTGAAGTTAGATCAGCAAATTGTTTAATAGAACCAAAAACACCTGAGACAGCTCTGTTAGGTGAAAATTGTTCGTTAGTTGAGAGGTAAACTAATCTAATCTTACATTCAAAGCCCATTTTTGAAGATTTATTTTGAATAGCTTCAAGAGTGTTTTTTTCGCCTGGTGTTAAGTGTAACATCATGCTTACTAACTCATCTTTCTCATTGACTTCTTTCCAAAGAGGTAAAATAAATTCACCAATATTATCAATAGTGTTAGTAATCCAATCAATGACTTGATTTGGCTTACTTGTTGGTTCATGCACTTTTCTACCAGCTAATTTAAGAGCTATTCTTTCTGATTCTTTTACCCATTCAAAACCAGTTGGCTTAACTATAATTTGAAACCAAACTTGTTCACCTACTTGAACTTTACTCATAGTTTCTAACATAGCAGCTAAAGGATCTTTATATTCCCCGCTAACTTTATCTTCAAAAGCTGGATAAGTTTTAATAGGGAAAGCTTGATTCTCTGTTAATATCACTTCTGTGCCCCAAATATTATGAGTTTCATCTGGAAATTCTTCTGGTGCCCAAGTAGCATAATCATCAACCTCAGTAATTTCAGCATCAGGATATTGGGCATAGATAGAACTTTCTACTAAATCTCGATATTGAGTGGCTGTATGAATTAAAAATTGGACATAACCATCGATACTGACTATCTCAAATGAAAATGCTAGTTGAAATACACCTTTAATTTGTTCTTCTGTTTTGCTTAATGGTGCATGAGCACCTGAAATAGTAGAAAATAATTGCTCTACCGCCTTAGGTGTTTGTTCATGTTCTTTTGGTATATCAACAGCTAATAAAGTAAATTTATTAGTTTTAAACCATTTAAATTGTTGTCCTTGCAACCAAAGGTAATAACCTTGAATGATAAAAACAAGAACAAATAAAACCCACCCACCATTAGCAAAAATATACCATATAGCATGCATGGGACTTCTGTCAGAAGCAGCAAATAACGGCGTTAGGTCTATAACAATATTTAAAATTTCTATTTGCATTAAAAATTATCTTAGAGCAAATTATAAGATGTAGTTATTATAACTTATTATGCCATTTTTTAAAAGAAAAAATATTTATTAATAAGCTAACTTTATTAAATTTAAAATAAAACGATCCGCCACTCGCTAAGTTAGCGAGAACGAATCGTTTTAAAATTATATTTTTGAATATTAATTGTCTTTTTGTTTTAATAAATATCTACCTTTTTCGTCTCTAGCAAAACGATCTTTGTTCATTAGAGCTAGAGTAATAGTTGTTTCTTTGATCATTCTTTTGTCCAAAACAGCTTTAGTAATTTCTTTTTTGCTCATTGGACGATCTGCATCTTTCAAAATTTCTTCAATTACGTCAGATACTACACCTGGTTTATAGCCCCATTCTTTTAAGGCATAAATACCACGACCTACTAAAACATATTTTTTATCTAAAATTAATTCATTATGAATAGTAGCAGGATATGCTTGGCGTTGATCAAATTTCATTTTATTAATGGTCTCTGCAATTTCAGTAAAATGCAACGGAGTATTTTCTTTACGTAAAACGACATAAATTTTATCATTCATACGTTTTGGAGTAATACTTGGCCATTCGGATAGTCCCCATTCTTGATAAGGATTGTGTTTAATTTTTTTAGTAATATCTAAATAATTCAAAACCATTTTTTCGCTTAGATCTTCATTTGATGTAAAAAAATCAGAGTCGTTAATTTTATCAACTAATACTTCCAAGGCTAAGATATCGGCATTCTTATGAATTAAGTCAGTAATACTTTCGATTACTTTATCAAAAGAATCAATAGATGCCTCTGGTGTTTTCCAAAAGTTATATACTTTTTTACTTTCTTTGACAAAATGAAAACGATGATTTAAAAGTTGATTTAAGACAAAATTGATAGCTGCTTTATTTTCTGGTGTTGCACCAGGCACGACTAATAATTCTGTAATTAAATTTTCTTCAGACATCATACCACCATGTTCAGTCAAGATAGCATTAGTAATATCTTCGATTTGTTTAAGGAAATTTTGATCAAAATTCTTGATAATTTTCTTTAAAGCGCTATTTTCAATTTGGCGCACTCTTTCACGAGTGATATTATATTGACCACCAATTTCTTCCAAGGTTTTTTTCTTAAACCCAGCTAAACCGTGTCTCATTTTCAAAATCTCTTGTTCACGTTCAGACAACACTTCTAAAATACGCTCAACGGTTTGAGCGGGATTGAACTCCGACAAGTGAGATAATTGTTGTGCGGTCATTACTTGGTCTAAAATAGAACCCATATTTTTATATTAATTTGTTTAATTCCTTTCCATAATAACATATTTATTAAAAAAAGTCAACCCTATTAACAAGAAGTCAATAGGGTAAGTATTTTTGGCTAATTTTAGCTAAAATTAACTTTTTTTATTCCAGATAGATAATAATGGTGAAGCAACGAATATCGAAGAATATGTACCAATAATAACGCCCAACATCAAGGCCAAAACAAAGAATCTGATGTTATCTCCTCCAAAAACATAGATAGCAAATAGTACAAATAGCGTTGTAACCGAAGTATTGATAGAACGGACGATTGTCTGGTTAACGCTTAGGTTGACAATTTCATCAAAAGATTTGTCATGTGTTCTAAACAGGTTTTCTCTAGTTCTGTCAAAGGTAACAATAGTGTCATGAATAGAAAAACCTAATATAGTCAATAAAGCAGTTACGAATAAGGTATCCACTTCAACATTTGCTACATGTCCTAAAACTGCAAATATACCCATTACTATTAAAATGTCATGAGTTAAAGCAATGATAGCAGAAAGACCATATTTCCAAGAAGCTACCGGTTTAGACACTTGTCTAAAAGCGTAAGCAATATAAAAGACAATGAATAACAATACTATGATAATTGCTTCAATGGCTTTGCTTTTTAGCTCTTGACCAATAGTTGGCCCAATAGATTCAAAGCGTAATTCTGTTAGAGCGGTCTCTTGATCAGCTACTTGGATAGTTTTTAGCTTATTTAAAATTTCTTGATGGCGATCCTCACCTACATTTTCAAATCTTAAAAAGAAATTATCATCACCGCTTGGTTGGATAAGGAGACTTTGTAGCTCTAAAGACTGCAATGACTCCTCTACTTGGCTAATACTTGGTCTATTTGATTCATAACTAACTTCTAATAAGCTACCACCAGTAAAATCAATGCCTAGTTTTAAGCCCCAGACAGATAAAACAATAATGCTAATGGCTACTAAAATACCGGAAAAACCAAACCAATATTTTTTGTTCTTTATAATATTATACATAATTATTTATTATTTTTTTTATTTATACCGAACAACCACAGCTTGTCTTCTATTTTACGATTAACAATCATTCGTAATAAAGTACGGGTAACTGTAATTGCTGAAAACATGGAAATCATAATACCAATCGCTAAGGTAATAGCAAATCCCTTGACAATTGAAGTGCCAAACCAAGCTAGGATTAAACAAGTGATAATTGATGAAATATTTGAATCACGAATAGATGTCCAGGCTCTTTGAAAACCATTTTCAATAGATGAAGTAAGACTACGACCATCATATAACTCTTCTTTGGTTCTTTCAAATATTAGAATATTAGCATCTACTGCCATACCAACCGATAAAATAAATCCAGCTACACCAGCTAAAGTCATAGTCACTGGGATCATTTCAAATACGGCTAAAGTTATTAGTGAATAAATCAGCAAAGAAACCACAGCAATCAAACCAGGTAATCGGTAATAAATTAACATAAATAAAGCAGCTGCTAGTAAACCGATAAGACCAGCTACAAGGCTCTTTTCTACTGAGTCCTGACCCAAAGAAGCGCCAATTGTTTGTTGACTAATTAATTCAATTGGTACTGGCAAAGCACCTGAATTTAAGTTTCTAACCATGTCCTTGGCCTCTTTAACACTAAAGCCACCAGAAATTACTGCTCGACCATCTTTAATCGCCTCCTGAACCATTGGAGCAGAAAGTTTGAATCCATCTAAAAAGATTGCTACTGGTTTGCCAATATTAGCTTCAGTGATAGCAGCAAATAAATCTTTTCCGTCACCATCGAATTCTAGACCAATTAAAGGGCTGTTAGTATTTTGATCAAACTCTAAATTAGCTCGTTTTAAATGACGACCACCTAAATCTGTAGCTTCCCAATTTGTATCATCATAATCAGCATTTGGTTTTTGAATCAAAATATGAGCAGATTTTACTTCTGTTTCACCTTGATCATTAGTCCGTTCTTCTAATTTTTTGATAATATGATAACCGAATTGTGATTCTATTAATTCTGAAGAAATTTCTCCAACTGCTAAATCATCAAAAATTGCTTGATCAAATTCTGGTACAAACTGACCACGTGTTATCCATGGTAGTTCACCACCATTAACAGAGGAAGTTAAATCTTCACTATATTCTTGAGCTAATTGGGTAAAATCACTACCAGCTGAAATTTGATTTAATAAATCAATGGCTTTGTTTTTTTCTGGATTGATTATCTCTATTTCTCCTTCGCCCTCAGTCTCTATTTCAATAACTGGTTGACCTTGTACTTTAAATTCTAATAACGGTGTAGCGCCAATCATTTCAATCGCTTGATTTACATCTTGCACGCCAGCTAATTCGACGATAATACGATAATGATTACCACTATAATTAGTTTGAATAGTTGGTTCAGATACGCCATAAGCATTCACACGACGCTCAATTACGTCTCTAACGCCTTCTACTGACTCTTTTTTGTCTGCCTCCTCAAATTCACTAACATCAGCTTCATATACTAAGTGAGTGCCACCCTGCAAATCTAGACCTAAATGAATTTTAAATTTAGAAAACCAGCCAGTATTACTTGGCCAGATTACTAAAGTACTAAAAATTGCCAAAAGCATAATTCCAGCAAAAGCTAGACGTACTTGATTTTTGGTAATAGCTACTTTCCTATGAGTTTTTATCTTTGTCATATTATATTATCTTTTTTAAATATGGGAATATTTTAACACAATTGTCATTTTTTTCAAGTCCCTGAACCTTTTGTCCATGTTATAGTTTATTATTTTTTAGCTAAAAATTGAATAGCACTTCCTAAATTAGGGAATATTTTAGTAGTTAACTTATGTTCAAATTTTAAATAACTTGCATAGATTTTTAAAAAACCTTTAGCTTCGGTCCGTGGCAGATAGTCATAAGTATAAAACTTCTCTATTTTAAACCCTGTTTTTATTAAAGCTTGTTTCATTTGATTTGGCATAAAAACTTCAGCATCAGGCTCAATCATTTCTGGAGGCACGGTTTTTTGTGCTTTAAAAATATTTAAAATTCTAGTAATAATTCTGACTAAAATCCATAGATAAAAAAATGGATTAAACCATTTATGATAATACGCATTAGGCTCTCCTAAAACTATAAATTTACCTTCTGGTTTTAATACTCGGTAAATCTCTTGAAAACTTTCATTCATAGCAAAAAAGTGATGCAGCGACCCATTGATAATAACTAAATCAAAAAAGTTATCTTGATATGGAAGACTCACAACTTCACCTAAAGTAAAATTGACTTGCGGATATTTTTGTTTAGCAATATTTAGAACTTCTTCAGATAAATCAATGCCATAAACTTCTTCAGATACTTGTAACAAACTACTAGTTAATCTACCTGTACCGCAAGCCACATCTAAAGACTTATGTATTTTATTATTTTTAATAAACTTTTTAAGATTAGCAAAATTCCAAGCATCAACTATTTTAGCGGATTCTGTCTCAGTATGCCAAGCATCGTATTTAGCAGCTGTACTATTGTAATAAGCCTGCTGAACTTGCTTTTTTTGTTGATAATTTTCTTGCATAACAGCAAAATTATCTCATCTCTTAGGTTTTATGTCAAAATACTTTACAAAACCCAAAATTTAGCGCTAAATTAAAGCTATATAGTTATTTACATACTTTTACTTTGGAGGCATTATGTCTACGATGTTGGCTACAAATGTACCAATAAGTTTCAAGGGGAAAGAGATCGGTACATTATGGGGTATGACTAAAGATGGCGAGGTAGTTCCGATTGCTCCAGATGATCACATTTTACTGCTTTCTCTAGCAAATTATGAATTACATGTTGCGTCAGATTATCAAGGTGAGCATACGAATGCTTTTCGGAAATGGCAAGAAACACAAACCAGTAGGTTCTATTGCATGCTTACGGAAGATTTTCTTACGCAAATTTCACCACCAATACCGGACAAAGATCTTCAGAGTTTCTTTTTTACCATGAAGCATATGCATGTAAAGAACATGGAGACAATCTTTATTGAGCAACCACAATGACGAATTTAGGGTGCGGACACGAGTCCGGCCCTTTTTTATTCAAATATTATAGAAATTTCTAAGGCATCATCATTTTCTGATGAATCAGAAGGATTATCTTTTTGAAAAATCAAAGTTCCGTTGTCTTTGTATTCAGGTTTATCAAATTCTAGAGTCACCTCAAAAGGCACGAAATCCTCTACCATCCACTCTCCGCCAGCTGGCGGATGAGCTTGAGCAATTCCCTCAGCAATGATTAGGCCATCCCAATCTGTCAGTATTACTGGAAAATCACCTTCAAAAAACCAAGTTCCTCTTGCTTCTCCGGTGATAGTCAATGGACTAGAAATACTATCGCCTTCATGAATTGACTCAAGACGAATCAAATCATTTTTAGCTTGTTCTGCTTCACTTATGATGTCTATCACTTCGATAAAAGTTTGATCGCCAGATATACATTGGCGTGGCCAGCTTTCCATGGCTGGATTACCAGCAGCAATACATTCTTCAAAATTAGTGACTACAATTTTATCTTCTTGAGTAAAAAGTTTTGTTATTAGAATTATAACTATAATAATAACTATGAGGTGAATAAGTTTTTTCATATTATTGACTTAAGTACTTAATTATCTTATACTATTCTCATATTTTACTACATTATTCGGGGATCGTCTAATGGTAGGACGGCTGGTTCTGGTCCAGCTAATCGGGGTTCGCCTCCCTGTCCCCGAGCCAAGAGAACAGAGTAAGCGCAGGCTCGGGATTATAAATCTGAACCAAACAAAAAATCGCCTAATTGGCGACTTTTTTATTTTACAAAACTTCTCCGCCAAAAGTATCAACTGCATCATCTACTCCTTCCTCTGAACGGCCTTTAAAATTTTGTTGATTAGTCTTAAAATTTTCATCTATTTTTAAGATTACTGTAATATTTCGACCTAAAATTGAACTTAAAGATTTTGCTATTTCTGCTTTTATATTCGGTTTATCT
>JABIAL010000013.1 GCA_018653315.1 bacterium | reverse complement strand
TCCAGAAGCAGTTGAAGCAGCATCTGATACATCAGGAGTAAGTGAAACAATAACACCAAAGCCAGAAGCAGTTGAAGCAGCATCTGATACATCAGGAGTAAGTGAAACAATAACACCAAAGCCAGAAGCAGTTGAAGCAGCATCTGATACAACACAAGTCGAAGCACCAGTGGTAACTCCAGAAGCAGCAGATCAATTTACCCTTGATTCAATTATGAGTAGTGAAAATATAGAAGATGGTGTTGAATTTGAGTTAGAGGGTAAGATTTTCATGAAAGAAGGAGGCAAGCTTCTGGTAAAAGCTGGTACCAAAAATTTAGAAGTGCCGGATGAAGCAGCTTTTAATCGTTTGTTAAATAGGTGATATTTAAATAATTCATTTTTAAATAAAGACTTGCTGTATATTACAGATAAGTCTTTATTTTATTGGCCTGATGTGGAAAAAGGATATCTTGACTTAAAAGTTGATATGTTATATAATAATCTATTGTCAACGTACATTTACATAAACACAAGTTAGGAAGGAGTTCAAAATGAAAACCTATTGGTTTTTTTGGGTGTCATTGCTTTTAATGATATTCTGTTTTCGGGCGCAAGCCAAAGAGACAAGTCAGCTGGATACTCTTCAGCTATTGACCAAGTCAGTTTTGGAATTTAGCTATCATTACCATCAGAATGGTGATTCAAGCAAGGAGACTGAGCTTGCTGCAATCGTGGACAGTAATGGAGTACTTGGATATTTTGATTCTTTGGGTAACTCTGTTTCTGCAAATTTGGTGCACAGGCGCGTTATTGATAAAAGAGCAACAGCTCAACGCGGAGTGAATCAGTTAGCCAAGTGGTTACTGAGGATATTGAATAATCCAGAGATTGATGAGGCAAAAGCCGAAGAAATTTCCACAAGATGGGTCTTGAGTAATTATCAAGATGAGATAATTACTCCGTATTTTCGTTTATCACAAACAGCAGGAGGCGATACACAAATTAACCTTGATTCTCTGCAGGTTATTTGGCGTGTAGATACAGATCAGCAGTCATTACGGGATGCGGTGTCTGAAAATACCACACGTATGGATAGTTTGTTCTTAGTTGTCACAGATCAGCAGTCATTGCGGGATGCGGTGTCTGCGAATACCTTACGGTTGAACAGCTTGTTGCTGGCAGACAATCATCAAGATGGACATTCTTGGATTTGGGGTGGTTATGAGTACACTCCAAGAATGAGTGTCAGCGCTGGCTGGCAAGCTTCGTTGACTGATCAGGCGGATTTTGATGCGGATAGCATCAACTATGCCTGGGCTTGGAGCCGAGTAGGAGGGAAGATTGTTCGACAGAAAATCGATTCTCCTCACAAGTTGACTTTTCAAGGAGAATGGGAAGTGGCTGCCGAGCGATTGGTTTATGCTAATTTCCAACAAAACTGGGACTTCGGAATACAAGGTCTCAAGTTGCAAGCTGGACAGTTCAGGGGTTTGCCTTTGATGTCTTATCCAGAGCCAAATAAACTGTATTTCAGTCGTTTACCAGACGCTAGCAAGCGTTTTACGAAAGAGATTGCTGGTTTTGCTTTGGGGGGCTCTTTATTTTCTGGCCCAGTAAAGTTTGGTGTCGAAGTTGCCGTCTTTAATCGTCAGAACGAAGACATGGATCCCTTTTTCAGTGATTTTCAGGTTTTGGACGAGGGTACTAAATGGTCTCAACGATTTGTTTTGGAGAGTAAATGGGCAGAAGCTTGTTTTTCTTGGGAACAAAACGTGGGTCACAATTTGATGGTATTTTCTCAGCACTTTTCTTGGTTTCAACCACGACTTGGCTGGAGTCATTATTTAAATCAGAGAGAAGAATCTCTGGATTTATATTTTGCTGAAAATACTACATGGATCCCTACTTTGCCACTCGCTTTGTCCGGTCGTTTGGATTTTAGCGATCAGAAAGAATCTTTGCAATTGGGAATTTTGTGGCGTTACATGCCTGATAGCCACTTGCAACTTTTCTATGATACTCGAGATGAGCTTACTTCACTTGGTTTATCTTGTAGTATGGACTGGTAGATTTTTTTAGCGGCGTAGCACTTTGTGCGAACGCCGCTTTCTTTTTTATTCAAAATTATCTACAATAAAAATAAGGAGTCTTCCGTGGTTGACTTTATTTAAGGTATATGTTATTTTAATATGAAATATAAATTAAATGTTTGATGATTTAAATCAACAATTATGCGCAAAAAATAAGACTTGGCGTGATAAAGTCAGGGATTTTTGGTTGCCTAATAAAAACAATGATTACCATCCTCATTCTTTGCAATTTAGACGTTTATTTTTCTATACAACCTCTGCATTGATAATGAAGGTAATTGTTGTTGTTTTTGTAGTTTTATTACCAGTAACAGCTTGGTTAACACCAAACATTTTAGAGGAAGAGAGTAAAAAAGTAGTTAGTTTAACTAACCAGATTAGAGTAGATTTAAATCTTAATCCTTTGCTTGAGAGCTCAATTTTAAATCAAGCTGCCTACAATAAGGTAGATGATATGCTTTTAGAGCAATATTTTGCTCATATTAGTCCAAATGGCAATAGAGTTTCTACTTGGTTAAAAAATTTAAACTATAATTATTTTGTAGCTGGTGAGAATTTAGCCATGGGTTTTGTTTCAGCTGAGGATGTAGTTGCTGCTTGGCAAAATAGTCCTACACATAATGCCAATCTAATTGATCCTTTGTATACTGAAGTTGGAGTAAGTATGATCAATGGTTTATATAATGACATGGATACAACCTTGGTTGCTCAATTTTTTGCTAAACCATTTCCAGTATCAGTTGTTGAGGAAGAATCACCAGCTCAAGATGTTATTATTGAGCCAGAGATTGAAGAAAACATTGTTCAGCAGGAAAATGATTTAAATAATGCTTTAATAATTGAGGATGGTTTAGGTGAGCAGGAAATAGAAGAGTTAGAAGATGTTCCTGATTTAGATCAATTTAATCAACCAGAAGTTTTAGGTGAGCAGGAAATAGAAAGATTTTTAGTTCAGCCAATTATTTTGAGTCCAATTGATGGTTTTTTCTTAAAAACAGAGAAAATTGTTTTGGAAATCGAAGCTCAAGCAGCTGAGAAAATAGTAGTTTATGATAATGACTCTATTATATTCAGCACAGATAAGAATCCCAATTTAGACAACATTAGTTTTCTTGTTAATTTGACAGAGGGCGAGCATCAGGTTTACGTAGAGGCGCGCAATGGTCAAGAAAAAATGATTTCGGCTCAATACTCTTATCAGGTGGATTTGACTGCTCCAAGTGTAAATTTAGAGAAAACAAAAATTATCGTAGATCAACCAGTAGGAAAATCCGAAACATTAGTAAAAATTGACGCTTATTTAAGTAATGATGTTTTTGAAGCAAAGGTAAGCTTAGCAGGAAACTTAATTAATCTGGCAATGGGTGATTTAGGACATTGGTCTGCTTTATTGGTATTATCCAAAGAAGAAGCAGGCGATATTTTAAGTCCAGTAATTTTACCAAGTTTACAGGCTATTGATTTTGCTGGTAATAAGACAATCGTTGATCTGTCTTTTGATCAGATTAAACCAGTTAAAACCTCTTTAGTTTCACAATATTTTTTCTTAAGAAATAATCAATTAAATGATACGAAAACTTTATTTAATATATCAATTATTTATTACAAGGTTTTTGCTTTGTTATTAATAATTGCCTTGGCCTTGAATATTTTTATTCATATTAAGAAGCAAGATTATAAGGTCATAGGCTCAACGATTATATTTTTAGGACTTTTAGGATTGTTAATTATTTTTTAATTATAAATATATGTTAGGAAGAATTGTAAGTATTTTTACCGTTTTCAGTATTTTACTAAGTAGTAGTTTTAGTTATGCTTTGCCTTCTTTAGCTGTTACTATGGAAAAAATTAATACTGATCCTAGTCATTATGAAAATCAAAGATTGGTTTTAGAAAGTTTGATTTTGGCCTCATCAACAGACGGACAAGCGGGGCAAAAAATACGTGGAAATTTGAGTCAAGGATATCAATTATACACAAAAGAAGAAGTAGAAAGATATTATATTAATGTTATGGAGAGTTCTACTAATGTTGATGTTTTACACATTAAACACCCTTTTGCCTTAGCTAGTTATCCAGATAGTTTTTTGCGTTATTTAGGTGATATGACTGAAGAATTATATGATATTGTCTATAATCAAGCACCAATATTTTATGTATACGTTAATGACCAAGGAGAATTAGTTTTAAGAGATGCTCTTAATGATACAGATGGTTTTATTGTTAAAGGGGATTGGCCAGAAGGCGATTATAAATTTTCTGGTAAATTAAAAGCAGTCAATGGAACTGAAACAGAGCGAATAGTCATTAAATTAAATGTTGCTCGTGAAATTGACGAGCCAGATAACCAGGCACCAATAGCGCGTGAAGATGCTTATAAACTAGATGAAAACAGTTATTTAGTAGTATCCCCGGAAAGTATTCTGGATAATGACCATGATCCAGATAATGGACCAGATAGACTAAGTGTAAAAGTTATTACTTGGGTTAATCATGGTACTTTAATTATGGGCACTAGCGGTAGTTTTAGATATGTACCAGAGATAGATTTTGAGGGAATAGATTTTTTTACTTATCGTGCTTTTGACGGAGAAGATTATTCAAATACAGTTAGAGTTGAATTAACTGTCGGAACTATAGTAGATAATCAAGCGCCGATAGCCGAATTAGATGAATACGCTGTTGTTTCAGGAGATGAATTGGATGTTGATCATCTATTAGGAGTATTAGCCAATGATCATGATCCAGATCAAGGGCCAGATGATTTGACTGCTCATTTATTTGAGCTTGGTCATCAGAATTTATTACATGGTACTTTAATTTTTAATGATGATGGATCTTTTGTTTATAATCCAGATAAAGATTATGTAGGTTCTGCTTATTTTCGTTATCAAGCTTTTGATGGAGAAGATTATTCAAATATTGCTGTAGTAAAAATCATAGTAAAAGAAATTGACGAGCCAGATAACCAGGCACCAATAGCTGAGGTAGATGAATATGCAATTATTTCAGGTGGTGAATTGAATGTTGATCATCTATCAGGAGTATTGGCAAATGATCATGATCCAGATCAAGGGCCAGATGATTTAACAGCTCGTTTATTTGAGCTTGGTCATCAGGACTTATTACACGGCACTTTGATTTTTAATGATGATGGATCTTTTGTTTATAATCCAGATAAAGATTATGTAGGTTCTGCTTATTTTCGTTATCAGGCTTTTGATGGAGAAGATTATTCAAATATTGCTGTAGTTAAAATTATAGTAAAAGAAAGTGTTGGACCAGATAATAAAGCACCAATAGCTGAAGGTGATGAATATGAATTAGATAAAAATGGTTATTTAATTATAGCTCCAGAAAGTATTTTAGATAATGATTATGATCCAGATAATGGACCAAATAGACTAAGTGTAGAAGTTATTACTTGGGTGAATCATGGTACTTTAATTATGGATGCTAGCGGTAGTTTTAGATATGTACCGGAGATAGATTTTGAGGGAATAGATTTTTTTACTTATCAAGCTTTTGATGGAGAAGATTATTCAAATACAGTTAGAGTTGAATTAACTGTCGGAACTATAGTAGATAATCAAGCGCCAATTTCTAATTCTGACGCCTATAATACAAATGTAAACGTTCAATTAAATATTAGCGCAGATAATGGAGTATTAGTTAATGATAGTGATCCAGATAATGGGCCAAATGATTTAATTGGTGTTTTAGAGAGCGAGATAAGTCATGGTCAATTAACTTTCAATGATGATGGATCTTTTGTTTATAATCCAGAAAGTGGATTTATCGGAGATGATACTTTTACTTACCGTGCTTTTGATGGAGAGGATTATTCAAATATTACTACCGTTACTATTGTTGTTGCTGCTGTGTCAGGAGGCGGAGGCGGAGGCGGAGGCACAAGTCGTGCTCCTCGTAATGCTCAGGTTTTAATTAATAATGGCGCTGTTTCTGCAAATAATAGTACGGTGGTTTTGAGTTTATCCGCAAATAACATGACCAATTCTTATGCTCCCTTAAGAATGAGGATTAATAATATTAATAATTTTATTAATATTGATTGGCAGGACTATGCTACTTCTACTTCTTGGGATCTGCTAACAGGAAATGGTACTAGAACTGTTTATGCACAATTTAAAAATAGAAGAGGTACTGGTCATATAACTAGCGATTCAATTAATGTGACTGTAGGTCAAGTTTTAGGTGTACAAGAATTTGGTGATGCAGGATTTTTGTTAGCTAAAGAAAGAGTTGAGGGCGCTACTGTTTATTATGTTAGTAATAATGGTAAAAAATATGCTTTCCCTGATCCTAAAACTTATTACACTTGGTATGATAATTTTGATAAAGTGATTAGGGTGAATATAGCAGAATTAGATTTATATCCTGATGGAGGCATAGTCCCTTATCGTCCAGGTATTAAATTAATGACAACGATAGACACAAATAAAGTATATGCTGTAGAGCCGAATGGAATTTTAAGGAAATTGCCATCAGCAGCAGTAGCTAAGGAATTATATGGTGATTTCTGGGGTGACTTAGTTAAGGATATTGATCCTGGTTATTTCTCAAGTTATATCAAGGATTCTGATCTACAAGATTTATTGCCAACTGGCACCTTAGCTAAGGAACCAGGAGATAATACAATATATTATATTGAGCAAGGTAAGAAAAGACCATTTTTACATTG
The DNA here is from genome assembly GCA_018653315.1 of bacterium. Lineage (GTDB taxonomy): Bacteria > Patescibacteriota > Patescibacteriia > UBA1558 > GWA2-36-10 > JABIAL01. The sequence continues at coordinate 17,832 of JABIAL010000013.1, read as the reverse complement.
GGCAGCTTTTGTAGATAATTATTTTAGAACAAGAGATGTAATAACAGCAGACTTGTCAAATTACATTAATGACACTAGTATTACTGAGTTTGAAGGTGAGTTATTGCCATACGCTCTAGCAAATTAATACTTATATTAAAAAACTGTCTAAATAATTTAGACAGTTTTTTTATGTTTTAAAATAATAAATAGTGTTTAAATTTTATTGAATATTTTTTCTACTTGCTGAGGATTTTCTACGGCTACTAGTTGTTTACGCAAGCTGGCTGCATCTGGTCTAGCTTTAACATAAAATAATAAATGTTTACGCATTTCTTTGAATCCATTAGCACCTTTCGATTCCCAAAGAAGATGGGCATGTTTTATAGCTGTATCTTTTATTTCTTGATCGCTTATTTCTTTGTATTTACCAGTTTCTATATAATCTTTTATCTGTTTAAATAGCCATGGTTGTCCATATAAGGCACGAGACAAGGCTATTCCGTCAGCTTTGGTGTACTTTAGGTCTTTCACTATTGATTCTACAGTTTGAAAGGATCCGTTGATCAAAAATATTCCGTTTTTGAATTTTTTTCTGGCTTTTTTTAATCCTTTTAAATCTACTGGACCAGTATATGGAGTTTCATAGGTACGACCGTGGACAATTAAAGCAGCAAGAGGAAATTCAGCTAAAGCATCGATAAAATCAAAGACAGTAATTTTTCCTTGTTTAGGATCTCCTTGGACAGCATTTAAACTCATCCGAGTTTTGACAGACACGGGTAGCTTAGTTGATTCGATAGTAGTAGCTACTATTTTTTTGACTGTATCCATGTCTCGTAATAAACAAATCCCACCTCCGTGTCCAGCTACTTTTTTGGCTGGACAGCCAAAATTAAGATCAATTCCATCAACGCCTAATGATTCTACAATTTTAGCAGCCTTAGGATACATTTCTGGTCTTCTGCCAAAAAGTTGAACCACTATCGGATGCTCGCTTGTTTTGTATTTAAGCATCTTGAGAGTTTTTTTGCTATCATAATGTAGAGCATCAGCTGAAACAAACTCAGTGTGCACAATATCTGCTCCCCACATTTTACATATTTGTCTCCAAGCAGAGTCAGTAATACCAGCCATGGGTGTCATGGATATGATTGGTTTTTCTAATTGTTGCCAAAAGTTTTTCATAAAATTAAACTCCGTCTAATACGGAGTTTATAACATAATAAATAGTTTCTGCCAAGCTAGAGCCAATCTTTTTTACGGAAATAAAGGATAAAGGCTAGCATCATTGCTAGCATAATAGAAAGTATGACCTGAAAATCATAAGGTTGGTTAACAATTGGCATAAAACGAGCATTCATACCAAATATAGAGGCAATTAAGTTGGCAGGGATCAAAATTACAGAAATGACCGTCAAAATACGCATTATCTCATTTAATTTATATGAGATTAAGGATTCGTTTGTTTCTTGAAAAGTGTTAATATTTTCTTTTTGAGTTTCTAAAATATCCCAAATATCTTTAGTCCGATCGAGTATATTAGTAAAATAAATATTTATTTGGTTAGGCATAAAAAATTTAGTGTGCGTATTCATCAGTTTTTTGATGATATTTTTATGAGCCTGCATTATTTTTCGTAAATTTACGATATTACGTTTGATATGTAATATTTCTTTTACGACTCTTTTTTCCTCACCTTTAAAAATTCTTTTTTCAATACTTTCTATATCTTCGGAAACATGATCAAGCATTGGGAAGGTGTGTGATTGTAGACGTTGTAGTACAGCGTATAATAGATTAACTGGATGACTCGACATGTGTTGTTTTTTGTTGTAGTCATTATTTTTAATCTCTTTGAAAAAATCATTAACAGTATCATTAAGCCCATCATTAATAGTAATTAAGTATTTAGAGCCAATAAAAAAATCGACCTCGCTAGAAACTATTTCTCTAGTTTGGTTGTTATAAAAAGGAAAGGTAAGAATAAAGAAAATATAATTATGGTATTCGCTAAATTGTGGCCTTTGAATTTTTACTAGACAATCTTCTAAATCCAAATGATGAAATTGATAATTTTTTTGTAGATAGTCAATTTCTTTTCGAGTGGGTTTAGTGATATTAATCCACAGTAGTTGTTTTGTTTTTATTTGTTCAATGCGCATTTTTTATTTTTATTTATCTGACCTATAACAGAATTACTTATATTATAGTATTTTTTTTAGCTTTGGTAAATAGTCTGTCTTATTTTTAAAAATGTTGTTTTGGAGAAGAAGGTGATTTGTGTTATAATTAACTCAAAGTTTAAATAAATTATCAATGCGCAAAAAGAAAAAATCTTTTTGGGGATCAGCTTATAACTCTAATATTTTTATAGTCATTTTGACAGTGACTCTTGTTTTATCTGTTTTAAAAGTTGGTAAAGAATTATCTCGTCGTCAACAGATCAATAGAGAAATTAGCAATCTAAACGAACAATTATCAGCAGCTAAATTACAACGAGATAAATTAGATGACCTTATTGTCTATTTACAGACAGATGAATATGTAGAAGAACAAGCCAGGTGGCAATTAAATTTAAGTAAGCCTGGTGAAAAAAGGATAGATTTATCATCTTCACCAAAACCTTTAAACGAGGATAATCAAATAAAAGATAAGCATTCTAATATGCAAAAATGGTTTAATTATTTTTTTCAATAAATTATGCGAAAGAGAACATATGTCATTAGTTTTATAATTATTTTACTCATTGTTTCACAGTTAGCGTTAGTGCGTTTAATTTACGCTCATAAATTAAATCCAGATGTAGCTTATAACGTTAGTAAAATTTATTCTTTAAAAGCAGGTACGGTAACTAATGGTGAGACTAAGTTAAAAATTGATTTATCACATTTATTAACACATCAACTTTCTTTACAACATTATATCGATAAAGTTGGTCAAAATGAATCAGAAGTTCCAAGTGTGATTGATCTTGCTTGGGAAAGATCAGTTAAGGATGCATGGATTGATAGTTTAGCTGATAAATACGAGCTAATAACTAGCGAAGAGGATACGGAGGAGTATTTACAAGAAATAATTTTAGCTGGAGAAGATAAGGATTTTGCTACTTTTAGCCAAGAAAACTATGGATTGTCTGAAGATAGGTTTAAGGAACTAATCGTTAGTCCATATTTAGCTGAGGCTCAGGTGTATCAATATATTTTAGAAAATTATAACGATCAAGTAGGAATCACTCAGGCACAAGATGCTTATGAAGAATTAGAAGCTGGCCAGGATTTTTTTGAGGTAGCTCAGAAATTTGCGACAGACGCTTCGTACGCAGAAAATAGTATTTGGTTAGCTGAAAATGATTTAGTAGATGTTTATGCACCGATAAAAGATTTAGAAGTAGGTCAGTTTGGTAAAATTGTTATTATTCCTGGTGCTTATGTTATTTGGTATTTAGAATCAATTATTGAAGATGAAGAGACAAAGCAAAATGTTTGGCAAGCCAAATCAATCGTTGTTCAAGCTAAAAGCTTTGAAGCTTTCTTTAAAGATTTTTTAAATTTAGCCAAGGTTGAACGTAAGTATTAAACATAAATATTTTTTAATTTTTTTGTATGATTAAAGTAGTTAATTTAGCAAGAACATATGATAAAGATGTTAAGGCTTTAGCTGGTATTAGTTTTCATATTAAGCCTGGCGAGTTTGTTTCTATTGTTGGTCAAAGTGGTTCTGGTAAATCCACATTAATAAAGGTTTTAATTGCCGAAGAAAAAGCAGATAATGGCAAAGTGATGGTAGGTGGTTGGGATATCACCAAGATTAAACAAAGAGAAGTTCCTACCTTACGTCGTCAGTTAGGAGTAATTTTTCAAGATTTTAAATTGTTATCCAAAAAAACTGTTTTTGAAAACATTTCTTTTGCTATGCAGACTTGTGGTTTTTCAGCTAAAGAGATAAAAAAAACTGTCAAACAAATGGTTTCTTTGGTTGGTTTAAAAGGCAAAGAGAATCGTTACCCGCATCAATTATCTGGCGGCGAACAACAAAGAGTGGCGATTGCTAGATCATTAGTACATCGGCCAAAATTATTAGTAGCCGATGAGCCAACTGGTAATTTAGATTCTATTAATGCTAGAGAGATTATTGATTTATTAAAAAAGATTAACCGTTTAGGCACAACGGTAGTTTTAGTCACTCATAATAGAGACATAGTTAATAGCTTGAAAAGTAGGGTTATTACTCTGGATAACGGAGTAATAATATCCGATCAAGCACAAGGACGTTATTTATTGTAAAAATAAAAAATATGAGAAGTTTTATAAGAATTGTTAAATTTGGTTTACAAGGATTTTTTAGAAATTTTTGGTTGTCGGTAGTTACTATCACCATGATGTTAATGGCTTTATTTACTATCACCTTGTTAGTTAGTATTGATTATATTAAAGAGGCGACAATAGAGGGGGTAAATAAAAAAGTAGACATTTTGATTTCTTTAAACATTGATGTTGATCGTGAAAGTGTAGAAAATATTGTCACTGATTTAGAAGAGTTAGAAGAAGTCAAAAAAGTGACCATTATTAGTCCAGAAGATAATAAGCAATTGTATCAGCAATCAAATTTGGATGAGCGAAGCAAAAAAGTTTTGGATATTTTTGGTGAAGAGGAGAATCCTTTTGGTTTTTCCTTGGCTGTTCAGGCTCATGATTTGTCACAATATGATGTAATTTTAGATTTTATTCGGGCTGATAAATATACTAAGTTAGTTGATGGTAGTGATTTTAATGATTTCGATGCTTTTGTTGGTAAAATTGATAATTTAGCTAAAGTGATCAATAAATACAGTTGGTATGTAATTGGAGCTTTTATACTAATTTCTATGATTGTAATTTTTAATACTATTAGAATTAGTATTTATTCCAGAAAAGACGAGGTAATGATTATGAAATTGGTAGGTGCTAATAATCATTTTATTAGAGCACCATTTTTATTGGAAGGTGTATTTTATGCTTTAGCATCAATAGCTATTTTGATAGCAATAGTCTATCCAATAGTTAATTTTATTCAGCCATCTTTGACTAGTTATTTTCAAGATGCTGATGTGATAAATTTACAAAAATATTTTCAATATAATTTTTGGTATATCTTTGGAAGCCAATTTTTAGTCTTAGCAATAGTTAATATTTTGAGCACAACCATAGCTATTAGAAAATATTTACGAGTATAAAAAAATCCTCCTTTAAAAAGGAGGATTTTTATAATAGAATTTAATTTTATTTATTTTCAGGAGTAACATCCACAAATCTAGTTTCTTTTAGTGAGCCATCAAATTTACGTTTTCTTAAACGTCTAAAACTGATAATACCAGCAATAGTAGCAAATAAAGTATCATCCTTACCTTTTTTAACGTTTAAACCAGGATGGAATTTAGTGCCTCTTTGACGTACTATAATATTTCCAGACTTGGTTTTTTGTCCAGCAAATAATTTCACTCCTAAACGTTTACTAATGGAATCTCGTCCCAGGCTAGTGGATCCGCCTGCTTTCTTATGTGCCATATAATAAATTACTAATAAACTGATTAAAGTATCAATATAATAGCTAATTTTTTCATTTATGTCAACCCCGCAAACTGGTATATTTTTTAGCTAAGATAAGGGTTATTTTGCCTTAACACTCATACATATATCAATAATATGATGTTTTTCCGGATGTTCTTCAGGATTATTTAAGTATAATTCATAACTAGGGCGTGACATATCTACGTTATAGTTATTAGCATCAATCCAGTTCACTATTTCTTTCCAAGCCGCTCCATATTCTTTTGGACTAGTTAAAGTGCTACGCATGACAGCATATTGACCACCTGATAATGTTTTTTTCTCTATTTCACCTTCTACCTCAACATTATCGTCTATAGTCATACAAACGTCTAATTTTAACTCATCAGCTGGTGTGACATTAGGGTCATCTTGATAAGAAGATAAAAATACTGTATTAGCTGTAATTAAGCCCTTAGGGCCAGCCCAAGCATGAAGTTTCCCAAAGAGTTCTTTGAAGATTTGAGGATTGCCCATATAGTTTCCGGTAAAAGAAACGCAAGCCACTTTTTTGTCTTCTAACTTTTGAATCTGTGGTGTGTTGTTTTGCATAATTTGTGATTTAATAATAAAATGAATTATATAATCTTTAATTTATATCTATGACTAAAAATTTAATATTAGCTATTTTAATACTTGTATTTACTACTGGCTGTAATTTTGTACCATCGGTTGAGGTATCAGAGGAAATGCCGCCAAATAATATACCTAAAATAGAGGCAAAGGATGAGTTTGATGATGGTATTTTTTATTTTGCTTATGGCTCAAATATGAATACACAGCGAATGAATGATAGGTGCGGCAGTGAACATTTTACAGATTTAGGTAAGGGATATCTAGATGATTGGCAATTTTATTTTTATGGTCGTAAATATGCGAATATTAAGCCGAAAAATAATAGTGTTGTTGAAGGTGTTTTATTTGTAATAGACGGAGATTGCTTGCAGTCTTTAGATCGAGTAGAGGGTTATCCACATGTTTATCAGCGAGATGTTGTAAATATTAGACAAGATGATGAAAAATATTTAGCTGAGGTTTATGTAGTGCAAGGTGATAATACAGTTGGCGTGCCAACTCCACAGTATTATCAAATTGTCTTTACTGGTGCAGTTGAACATGATTTATCAGTTGATTATGTCAATCAGATAAAAGAGTTAGCTGGTTATTAATTATAATAAACCAAGTTTACGGTAGCGAACAACTAAAGTCTTTTTACCGCGACCACTTAATTTCTGGCATTTTTTAGCAAAATGATTTTTACTCAAAATAGGTAAACGACGGAACCAAATTTTTACTTTTCTTCTATATGACATAATTTTTTATTTTAATTAAATCTTCTTAAGACTGCTCGGACTATTCCTTGGATGGCCGGGTTTTTTGCATAAATTGGTTTCATCGTATGATTTGCTGGTTGAAGACGAATACGATCTTTTTCTCTAAAATATTTTTTTAAGGTAGCGTATGTATTATCTAATAGGGCTACAACAACATCACCGTTTTGAGGATAAAAATTTCTTTCTACTACAACATAATCTCCGTCTAAAATTCCTTCTTCAATCATGGATTTTCCTTTAACCTTTAGAACATAACTATTATCATCTTTTACAAATTCTCTTGGCACAGATAAGGTTTCATTTTGTTCTACAGCTTCAATTGGCTCACCAGCTGCAATTAAACCAACTAGGGGTAATTCAATAGCTTTACTGAAACGTTTTTCTATTACCTCTAATGAACGAGCAGCGTTATGGTTACTACTAATTAATCCCTTGTCTTCTAAAGCTTTAACATGCTCATGGACAGTGGCGGTAGAGGATAGTCCAAAATAATCAGCGATCTCTCTATAGCTTGGCGCATATTGATTAGTCTGAATAAATTGAGTAATAAAGTCTAAGATTTCTTTTTGTTTTTTAGTTAAATTTGGCATATGATTATGATTAGTAAATTTTCAAGTCGGCGAGTGAAAAAGTTTTTATTTAACAGGCAGATAAATACTAACTCTTTCACTAGCCTTCTCGTTGTCTTTATTATATACCGAACAAAAACCGAACGTCAAGTCTAAGTCTGTGGATAAGTAATTTTCTTTAAATTTCATTGTAATTTTAGCCAATAAAAAAACCGCTTAGTTTTAATCAAGGCGATTTTTTAATTTGTTAATTAGTGTCTATTGTAAATTTAAATAAAAGTTTTCCGTTTCAGTTAAGATAAATAATTTATCTCCCTTCTTATTAAATAAGTATAATTTTTTCAGTGGATCATCTAATATTTGTGTGTTATTTCTATAATCTCGACCATCAAGCTCATAAATCGTAGTCAGACCATCGATCTCGTCCATAAAGTAACTGCCATTTGGATGCCAGTAAATATCAGATGTTATCTTTGATGATCTATTAATAATATTAGAAGTCTTTTCGTTATAATCATATAAAATTGTTTGATGACCATCATTGATCAGCAAAAATTTTCCATAAATTTTAACCAAGGAAGCAGGTATGGATATCAACTCATCAAATGATCTTTGGATGTATAACTTTGAGCCCAGCATAAAGATGAGGTAATCATTATCTGCTAAAAGAATTTTTAGTTTACCGACATTTAAATGATTTAATTGATGTATTGCTTCTTCGTCATCTGACGCAGTAATATTTTTAGTGACTTGAGTGATTGTTGAGCTCAGGTTTTGATTATTTTGTAAGATAAGATATTCACCAGTAATAGCAAAGTCTTGAATATCTTCAGTTTTTAGAGCTGTTGTATTAAGAATTGTGTTATGTCTATAAAGTTTATCTTTATCTAAAAACCAAAGTACATTAGCGTCTTGGTTGTCCCAAATAATTTTATCAGGATTGCCGATATTTAGAGTAGTAATTTTTTGTTGTTGTAAATTAAATAATTTGTAGGTTCCTTGTTTGATTAATAGTTTTTGATCATCGAATGACCAGCTTATTAGTTCAACAGGATTAGTAAAGCTAAAAATTTTAGAAGATTTATCAAGATCAACATTTGTTAGCCATAGGTCATTATCAATTAGATGGCTATATTTATTTTGATGTTGATTGATAATAAAATCAGAACTACCAAGGCCTAAAGCAGTTTTATCATTATCGATAAGAAATAACGCAGCTTCTTCTACGAAACTTGTTTGTCCAGCATGTACGGTCAATGCTTTGTGCCAAGTATGGTAGTTTTCTTTTTTGATTGCTACTAAATATTGACCAGGTTTAGTATTAGTGATTTGGCTAGGTGTTTTATAGCGGGTTTTTATTTGATCGATAAATATTTCTGCATTTCTAGGGTACGATTTAATAAAAAAGGCACCATTTTTTTCAACAATGTGTTTGTCAAAATTATAACGATAACCTAATGAATAAAAAATAAGAAATGGAGCCGCAATAAAAAATATCAAAAAAAATGTTAGATAAGTAACTCTTCGCCAGGCTGTATTCATCTTGTTTTATATTATGATTTAGGGTATGATATATCCAATAACTTGTACTCAATAGCGGGTAATTTCGTTGTTTATTATCATACTTTTATTATAAACTACTAACTATAAGCTATAATACTATGTCTCAATTTATTATTCAAGGTGGCAACACATTAAAAGGCGACATTCAAGTTGCTGGTTTCAAAAATGCAGCTACGCCAATTTTAGCGGCTTGTATTTTGACTAAAGAAGAAGTGATACTTCATAACGTTCCGGTTATTGAAGATGTCAAAAAAATGATCCAAATTTTAGTATCTTTAGGAGTGAAAGTGACCTGGATGGATACTAATAGTCTAAAAATCAATGCTGCAGATTTAGATCCAGAAAAAATAGACATGAGTCTGATAAGTACTTTACGTTCTTCTATTTTATTAATAGGAGCTATGCTTGGTCGTTTTGGTAAAATTATTACTAAAGCACCGGGTGGTTGTCAAATTGGCGCTCGTTCAATGGATACTCATTTTAAAGCTTTTGAACGTTTAGGAGTCAAGGTAGAGTGTGACGAAAAGATATATAATTTAGAAAAAGTTAAACCAGCAGACAGCGAGATTGTGATGAGTGAATTTTCAGTTACTGGCACAGAAAATATTATCTTAGCTGGAGCTTTAAATCAAGGAGAGATTACAGTAAAAATTGCTGCGGCTGATCCTTCAGTACAAGATTTATGTTGGTTTTTACAATCAATGGGTGCAGAAATAGAAGGGATCGGCACTCACACTTTGAAAATCAAAGGCGTAAAATCTTTGAAAGGAACAGAATATAATATCATGCCAGACCCAATAGAAACCGGCACTTTTATTTCTTTGGCAGGTGTGACAAAATCTAAATTAAATATTACTCAGGCTGCTCCTCAGTTTTTAGCTTTGGAATTAGAAAAATTTAAAGAAGTTGGTTTAAAAATAAAGATTAATTATTTAGACTTATCACCTAGTAAAAATTATCGTTTAGCTAATATAGAGGTTGATGGTAAGGTGGATTTGCAAGCAGCTGGAAAGATACATGATATGCCACATCCTGGTTTTGCAGCTGATTTAATTCAGCCATTTACTGCTTTGATGACTCAGGCTAAAGGCACAACATTGATTCATGATTGGATGTACGATGGCCGAATGAAGTATGTAGCAGAGCTTAAAAAAATGGGAGCAAATATTATAGTATCTGATCCTCATCGTATTGTTGTTATTGGTCCATCACCATTATTTGGTAAAGAAATGACTAGTTTTGATTTACGAGCCGGAGCAACATTGATTTTAGCAGCCTTAGCGGCTCGTGGTAAAAGTGTAATCGATAATATTTATCAGGTGGATCGTGGCTATCAAAATTTAGATCAACGTTTGTCTAAATTAGGAGCCAAAATAGAAAGAATTAATACAAAAGAATGAGTGAAATAGATTTTGAGCATAAAAATCAATTTAGCACAGAAGGTGCTCATGAAAAAAAGAAAAAATCTTGGTTAAAGCGTTTAACACATGTTTACGCTTTCTTTTTTCTAATCCTACTAGGATTTATTGCTGGCTTAGTGACAAATGGTGTTTCACAAAGAAATGCAGAGACGAATGTCATAGAAGCTACTGCTGAAGAAATTGTTTCAATATTTTCTAATTTGGAAAATGCTGACCCAGCTATGTTTGATGAAGCCTGGAAAGTGCTACATACTTATTATCTCAAACGTAGTCAAATTTCAGAGACGGATTTGTTTTATGGAGCGGTAGCTGGAATGGTAAATGCTATCGATGATCCTTATACGATGTTTTTTGAGCCAGAGATAGCCGCAGAATTCACTAGAGAATTAAATGGAACTTTTTTTGGTATTGGTGCAGAGATAGGTCGTAAAGATGGAAATTTGGTTATTATTGCCCCATTGCCAAATACACCAGCTGAAAAAGCTGGCTTACAAGCGGGTGATCGTATTTATGCTGTAGATGGGGTTGATACTAGTCTTTTTTCTGTTGATCAAGTAGTTAATGTAATTCGAGGAGATAAGGGAAAAGAAGTTATTTTGACGGTAGTTTCTAAAAATGAAACTACGCCAAAAGATATTAGTATCATTAGAGACAAGATAGAAATACCGAGCGTTGTGTATAAATTGGAAGAGGGCATTGCAATTATAGAAATATCTCATTTTAATGGCGATACAGATAGTAGATTTACCAAAGTAGCTCAGCAAGTCTTAAGAGATAATCCAAAAGGTATTATTTTAGATTTACGTAATAATCCGGGTGGATTTCTAGATGTTTCAGTAGATATAGCTGGTTCTTGGTTGGATCCAGGACAGATAGTGCTAAGGGAAATTTTTAGTGATCAGAGAGATAATCGAGATTACAAAACAGGCAAAGAAGTTGATTTAAGTGGTTTTGAAACTGTGATTTTAGTCAACGGAGGTTCAGCTTCAGCTAGTGAGATATTAGCCGGTGCTTTGCAGGATTATAATAAAGTACAACTTGTTGGTGAAACTACTTTTGGAAAAGGTTCGGTGCAACAATTATTTGAATTAGAAGATGGTTCAGCTATTAAATTAACAGTAGCTAATTGGTTGACGCCAAATGGTAGAGCTATTAATGAACAAGGTATTGAACCAGATATTATAGTAGAATATGCGATAGAGGATTATGAAAATAATCTTGATCCACAATTAGATAAAGCTAGAGAGTTAATTTTGGAATAAGCTTGTCATTAATTTGAAGCGCTAAAGTAAATATATGAAAGTTATATTATTAGAAGACATAAAAAGTTTAGGTAAGATAGGTGATATAAAAAACGTAGCCGATGGTTATGCAACTAATTGTTTGATACCTCAAAAATTAGCAGTAGTAGCTAGCAATACTAATATTGTTTTGTATCGTAATCAAAAGGTACAAGCAATAAAAAAAGTGGATGCTAAGCAGGAATCTTATCAAAAAATAATGAAAACATTAGATAAGCAGACGCTTGAGTTTTCTGCTAAAGTTTCTGAAAATGACAATTTATTTAAAGCTATTAGCAATAAAGATGTTATTTTAGCCGTGAAAGATAAATTTAATTTAGATTTAGAAATTAAATGGTTTAAGAAAGCGGCTCACCTTAAGAAGCTAGGTAAGCATAAATTATCAATCAGTTTTCCAGATAATAATAAAATTAATCTCATAGTTAATATAAAATCTGAGAAATAAATTATAATTAGTTGAATTATAAAATTATGAATGAAAAATTTACATCTATTACACCTAAAGTTCCAGAAGGTAACAAAGCTGGAACACCTCTACAAGAACATTTACGTAACAATCCTCCTGTTCCTAAAGAAATGTCTAAAAATTCAGAAGGTGATAGAGTTGGAACGCCTCTACAAAGACATTTAAGTGAAAATCCTCCTGTTCCTAAACCAGAGATAGCTGCAGAAGAACTAGCAAATGAGGTCAGGGATCGTATTCAAAAAATGCAAGAATAATATAAAATCTGAACAATAATATTTAATTGTATGAAAATTAAAAAGTTTTTAAATCAACAGGGCTTTGCCCAAGCGTTATTAATTGCTCTGATAGCAGTATTAGTAGTGACTAATGCGGCTACTGTCTATGTCGTAATGACAAAGATGGATAATAATAATTTGTCTGATTCAGACGATTATACAGACATTAACGAACAATATCCAGCAACGGAGATTGAAGATGATGATGTTGATGACGAAGCTACAGATGAGCAAGACACTACATCAACCAATATCACCATTGATTGGAATGATTGGCCTGTTAGGGTAAATAAATACGAAATTTTTCGTTCAAGAATTGATGATGATGCACAATATTTATTACATTTAAGTGAAGGAGATATATATAAATTAGGCAAGATAAGTAATGGATTGCATACGGGCAGCGATTTGTATCTTATAAAAACTCATATGGAAGGCATGGCTTTCGGCGAGGGAATATATAGGTTTATAAAGGGAACTACTGGAAAGAAAATTTTATTAAGCGGCTATATAGAGCATTATACTCCTCATGAAGATATTGAAGAATATTTTGATGTTAATGATGAAATCACTATCGATAACCTTGAACCTCCGAAAACTATAAATATTCCGAACTCAAATTATACATTGACTCTTGATGCTACTGAGCCGAATAAAATGTTGAGTGAATATGAAAATCCAAGATCATTATTCAAATATAATGGTACAGATTACGTTTATAAAGATGATCAGAAAAAATGTTTTATTGTTGAAGCTAATGATGGTACAACTAGAGAATATTCATTAGACTTGGATTTTCTAGGCCAAGCAGGCGAATCAGAAATGTATTCTAGTGTTATTCCTTATCAATTAGACTTTCTTTTGAATAACGGCTCGCAAAATTCTAGAGAGTATTTATTAAAAAGTCCGACTGGTGGTTGTGGTCTTGCCTTTTGTTATAATTACGTTACTTACATCACTAGCACCTCTCAATTAACTGAAATTGGTAGATCAGCTAACGGACAAATATTTTATAAAGCTACAGATCCGAATCTAAAATCAAAACCAGAGATGCCAATTAGTGTTTTAGAGACGATGTATGATATGTATTATCCGGGTTGGGATTCAGATTTAGGACAACCAAAGCCAAAGATTTCTTTTGCTAGTTTCGTAGCTGACACGCCTATTATTTATTGGCATGATCCATTTGGAGATTTTATTGAGTTTAGAAATGCTGCCTATCTTGCTTCTGTGGAATGTGGAAAGCCAGTTATTTATCTTTATCCAGAACAAGAAACGGATGTTTATGTGGATGTAAAACCAGCTGGTGGATTTACTTTTACTGAGCCAGTTTATAATGACGGTTGGAATGTTTTAGCTCAACCTTCAGGTGAATTATATAATTATGCTGACAATAAAACTTATCCATATCTTTTTTGGGAAGGTTATGCTTTAGATTATCAAATGCCAAAGCAAGGATTTGTTATTAGTAAACACGAGGTAACAACATTTTTAGAAGAAAAATTAGTTTTACTTGGTTTAGTAAAACATGAATACGATGAGTTTATTGAATTTTGGCAGCCTAGAATGCAAGCTGATGAATATTATTTTGTGACTTTCATTCCTCAACCTGAATTTGATAAACTAGCTCCACTGACTGTCAGTCCAGAGCCGGATACAGTTATTAGAGTGTTTATGGATTATCAAGCTTTGAGTGAACCATTTTCAGTTGAAGAACAAATCTTGATTACTCCAGAAAGAAAAGGCTTTACAGTAGTAGAATGGGGCGGAGCATTACGTAAATAAATGTTTTCTCTGAAAAATAATAAATTATTAATTGTTGTATTAATCCTGCTTGTTGTTCAAGCAGGATTAGTTTGTTATTTTTTATTACTTGGTGCTCAAAACAGAGAGAGCTTGACTTCAATTTTTAGGTCAAAGATTCAATTTGAGAACCTGACTCTGCATAAATCATATTTTGCTAGTCAGAGTTTTTTTGATGAAGCTTATGAAAATATTGAAAATTTAGTCAAAAAACCAGTCGATAAAGTTTACGGTGGCATTATTCCACATCATTTGATGGTCAAAGAAAATATTGCTGCTTTTTTTGAAGGCATTGAAGATTATGATTACGACACAGTAGTTTTGATCGGTCCTAATCATTTTGATGCTGGTCAGAACGATATTATATTATCAAAGGCCAAGTGGCGTACACCTTATGGCGAATTAATGCCAGATTTAGTTTTGACTGATAAATTAATTCAAGAAGGTTATTTAGTAGATGAAGCGCCATTTTATGCCGAGCATTCAATTTCTGGCTTAGTTAGCTTTATTAAAAAAAGTTTGCCAAAGGCAAATATAGTTCCGATCATTTTAAAAGTAGATACACCAGCTGAAGATGCATTTAGATTAGCAGAGGTTTTAGAACAGAGTGTGAATCAAGAAAAAACTTTAGTTTTAGCGAGTGTTGATTTTTCTCATTATTTGACAGTTCCCGTAGCAGACTTTCATGATCTCAAAAATAGATCAGTTATAGAAAGTTTTGATTTTGATAGAGTTTATGATTTAGAAATTGATTCACCAGCTTCTATTTATGCTGTTTTAAAATATCTGGAATTAAGCAAAAAACAAAATGCAGAATTAATTTTTGCAACTAATTCAGGAAACTTGATCAACAAAACAGATGAGCCGACTACTAGTCATAGTATTTATTATTTTACAGAAGGTTTATCAACAACTGAAACTCTAGTTAGCTCATTATTTTTTGGTGACTTGATGCTAGATAGACATGTTGGTGAAGTGATAGATAGTAAGGGGATAGAATATATATTTCAAGGTTTAGCTTCAGAAGAAAATAGATTTTTTTGGGGTCAGGATATTTTGTCAGCAAATTTGGAAGGAACTGTGACAAATAATGGCGATCATTATTTACCAGATATTATTTATGATTTTGCTTGGCATCCTGATTTAGTTAAAAAAACACAGCAATATAATTTTAATCATTTTACATTAGCAAATAATCATGTCACTGATCAGGGGCAAAGAGGAATAGAGGAAACTAGGTTAAATTTGTCAGATTTAGATATTTCATTTTCTGGTTGTCCAGATGGTGAAGTGGGAGATTGTAGCTTTACAATCAAAGAAGTAGCCGGTAAAAAGATAGGTTTAGCGGCATTTAGTATGGTTTATCATCTTTTTGATCAAACCCAAGCACAAGAAATAATTGCTAATCTTAGAGAAGAAACAGACTTTATGATAGTTAATGTACATTGGGGCTCAGAATATACACATCAATTTAGCAATGTTCAACAAAATGTTGGTCATGGTTTGATAGATGCTGGAGCTGATGTGATTATTGGTCATCATCCACATGTAGTTCAGGGCATGGAAGTTTATAAAAACAAAGCTATTTTTTATTCATTGGGTAATTTTGTTTTTGATCAATATTTTTCTCTAGAAACTCAAGAGGGTTTAGCAGTGGGAATTTCTACTAAATTTTTAGAATCAGACAATAAAGAAGTTAGTTTTTCTTTATTTCCTTTTAGATCTATAGAAAATCAGCCTGTGTTGATGAATAATATAGAGCAAGAAATATTTTTTTCAAACTATTTAGAATGGTCAGACATTAGTGAGAATTATAAAACACAGTTAAAATTTGGCAGTCTATCTTTATAATTAGCCGGACTTGGTGATTTGATCATTAGTATTGTAATTGACATTAGACCACAAGATTGACTAATTTTATCTAAATAGGTAATATTTAATCATATAAATTAAATAATCATTTTAGTTATAAAGTTATGAAAAAGTTTGGAGAAAATCCTCAAGAAGCTGAGGAAAATATAGACTATGAAGCCAAAGCACAAGAGATGTTAAGAAAAGCAGCTCAAGAAGCTGAGGAAAAAGGTGATAATAATGAAGGTTTTATTGATGCTTGGAGCAATGCTTATAAGACAGCAGCAAAAATTTATAAAGAGCTAGGTGATACAGCCAAGGCTCAAGAAATGTTGAGGAAAGAAGCGGTGAAGATTGAAGAAGGTTCTACTTCTAAGAACAGTCCTGCTGAGCATCTCTATGTCGCTGCAGGTATTTATAAAGAGCTAGGTGATACAGCTAAAGCAGAAGAGTTATTTAAAAAGATGTTAGAAGAGCTTGAAGATGATAAGAGGTATGAGTTTGCAGCAGATGTTTATAAAGAGCTAGGTGATACAGCTAAAGCAGAAGAAATGTTAAAAAAAGCAGCGGAAGATGCAGATGATAAGGGTTATTTTGCGTCTGCAGCAAAGATTTATGAAAAGCTAGGTGATATAGCTAAAGTCAAAGAAACATTGAGAAAAGAAGCAGAAGAAGCTGAGGAGAAAGGCGAATTATATCGTACTGGGAGGATTTATAAAGAGTTAGCTGAGTTAGAAAAATAATTTTAGATAAAATATAGGACACTGACAACCTCGCAGGTTAAATTAACCTGCGAGGTTGCTTAAATTAGCCGGACTGAAAAAAATTTGCTATAATAGTTGTGAATTCATTTTTGATTTTAATCATTTACTCATGCAAAAAACAAAGTTTATCTTTATCATTAGTAATATATAAGTATATAAATTAACCATCTAATTCTAGAGTTATGAAAAAATTTGGAGAAGGAGAAAATCCTCAAGAAAATACAGTAGAAGAGAAAGAAGGAGTGATTAAAACTAAAGCAGATCAGCTAGCAGAAGAATTCGAAGCTGATAAGAATTATAGCGCCGCAGCAGAAGCTTATAAAAAAGCTGATGATACAGTTAAGGCTCAAGAGATGTGGAAAAAGCAAGCAGAATTATGGCTAGAGCTAGCATTAGAAGATAAAGATACACTAAACTACTATAGTGAAGCAGCACAAGCCTATGAAGAAGCTGGTGCCACAGTTATGGCTAAAGAAATACGGGAAAAGCAAGCAGAATTATGGATAAACCACAATAACTGCTATAGTGAAGCAGCAAGAAATTATGAAAAAGCTGGCGATACAGTTAAGGCTCAAGAGATGTGGAGAAAGGAAGCAGAATTACGGGTAACTAACAATTATTATACTGGAGCAGCAGAAGCTTATGAAAAAGCTGGCGATACAGTTAAGGCTCAAGAGATGTGGAGAAAGCAAGCAGAAGTATGGGAAGCTGATAGGGATTATTATGTTGAAGCAGCAAGAAATTATGAAAAAGCTGGCGATACAGTTAAGGCTCAAAAAGTATGGGAAGAGTTAGCAGATTTATTGGAAGTTAACGATTATCACTATAGCGCCGCAGCACGAGCTTATGAAAAAGCTGGTGATATAGCTAAGGCTAAAGACACGTGGATAAAGGCAGCAAAAGAATTCGAAACTGATA
>JABIAL010000012.1 GCA_018653315.1 bacterium | reverse complement strand
TTTTTGTTTTATAAAAACATAGATTTTAAGCAATAATTATGATAAAATGATGATGTTTTACCTTATCACAAATTATGATTACAAAAAATAAAAAAGGCTTTACTCTGATAGAATTAATAATAGTCATTGCTGTAATAGCTTTGCTGGCTAGTGTTACTTTTGTTGCTCTAGATCCTGCTAAAAGAATAGGAGAGGCTAGAAACAGCAGAAGAGATAGTGAAACTTTAAACATAAAAAAGGCTTTAGAAAAATATACGGTAGACAATGCTGGTTTACCTAGCGTTATTAGCGCTTTGTCAGATGATACAAACTACATGATAGCGGCTGTTGGAGATTCAGCCGGAGGATCAGTTAGTTGCACCGCTTTGGATGCTTCTATTACTAAAGTAGACATATCTAATGGCACCACTTTGATTCCTAATTATTTACCCACTATGCCTGTAGACCCTACTGAAAGTACTCCCTATACTAATGGCACGGGTTGTTACTTCAGTAAAACTGGCTCTACTATCATCGATATAAAACCTTGCACTGTTTGGGCTGCTACAGCTGCTGAAAGTACTTCTGCAATTGCTAGCATCTCTTTTGATGGAAGCGCTGGAACAGTAGATACTTTATCTATATCATCCGTAGATACAGACACTGTGGACGCTACCCATGTAATCATGGGATATGAAAAATATTCTAAACTATTAACGATTAGTGGAGATCTGGTCACAGCAAATTCTAGAAGTACAGTAACCTCGGCTAATGACGAGATCCAGATTGAATACTTATCTGCTGATAAAGTAGTGGCCGCTGTTAATGACACCTCCGGTCGTGATACTGTTACTGATATCGGTGACATCTCTGCTAATCCTACGACTTGGGCTGGAGATCAAGATATGAACGCTGCTTTACCAAGGTATATGAAATTAAAAACTCTAGACAGTACTCATGTAGTTTTGGCCTATGCAGATCGTAGTGATTCTGATGCTGGTAAAGTTAGGGTTGGGACAGTCGGCGCTAGCACAATCACTTGGGGCACCGAAGCGACTTTTAATACTGGCGGTACTTATGCTATCGGCTTAGCTATTTTAGATGACAGTAATTTTGTTGTGACTTATCGTGATATCGGCGATACTAATAATGGCAAAGCAAGAGCTGGATCTGTCTCTGGCACTACTATTACTTGGGAAACAGCCGAAATAGACTTTGATACTGGCACAGTCTATGGCTATATGGATGCTAGTGGTCTAAGTAGTAGTAAATTTATTACAATGTATAACGATGGTGGTGACGCTACTCAATCTATAGCTATAGTTGGTACGGTTAGTGGTTCAAATATTACTTTTGGCACCAGAGTTGACGTCTCTACCGTCTTATCTACCTTTAATACTGTCGAAACTATAGATAGCACTCATGCTGTATTAGTATGGACTAATAGCAGTAATATAGCTAAGGCTAATATAGCCACTATTAGCGGTAATGAAATTACCATGCTAGATACTCCTGTATCTTTTGGCACTAATAATATTAAATTTCCTTCTGTAACTTTATTAGACGAAAATAATTTCCTCATTGGCTATCAAGACACGACCGTTAATCAATCAAAAGCCATAGTGGGAAGTATAACGTGGGAATAAAAATAAAATTTATTCCTTAAAAACAATTTTATTTTTATAAGATTGTTTTTTATTTCCTGCCTGCCGGCAGGCAGGGTACAAAAATTATTTAAAAAATTTCTTTTTTTATAAAAAACTATTTTCTTTTTTTAAAAAACATGTTATAATATTTGATGTTATAAAAGAATAATTTTATTTTTTATAAATAAACAAAATGACAATCGGAAAATTTATTATCGGTCTACTTGTTGCTGGTGTTGGATTTTTGTTGGTTTGGAAATCTGAATGGCTCTTAAATAATTTTGGACGAATTAACTTTGCTGAAAAATATTTAAGAGGTTCGGGCGGTACACGCTTAATGTATAAAATCTTTGGTGTAATAATTATTATAATAGGTTTTATGTATGCCACCGATCTTACTCGTAAAGTATTTGGTGGTCTTCTAAATTTTGTCTTTAAAACAAACGTACCTGTGGAGTAATCCTCTTTTTTGCCTAAAATTAGCGTAAAAAAGAGCGAAAATAAAAATATAACTAAATAACGAAAGGGGGTGAAAATAAATGCCAGTAAAAAAGAAAACTGCTAAGAGAAAAACTACAAAAAGAAAACCTGTTGCTAAAAAAAGAGTGACTAAAAGAAAAGTTGCTAAGAAACGAAAACCTGCAACAAAGAAAAAAGTAACTAAAAAAAGAGTGACTAAAAGAAAAGTTGCTAAGAAACGAAAACCTGCAACAAAAAAAAGAAAAGTTGCTAAGAAACGAAAACCTGCAACAAAAAAAAGAAAAGTTGCTAAGAAAAAAACTACAAAACGTAAAGTGGCTAAAAGAAAGCCAGCTAAACGTAAAACGACTCGTCGTAAAAAAAGATAGTTTTATTTCTCTTAAAATAAAAAATTCCTTTACCAAAATAGTGAGGGAATTTTTTGTTATCTAAATATTTAATTTAAAATAAACTTTTTTGTTTATTATTTTTAGCTAATTTTTGTTCTGCAGCTGAAAAAATTTCTATCTTGCCATACTTTCCATCAAAACCAGGGATTAATTTTATTTTATTGGCTCGCATGCGCATAATACCATCTACTAACTCAGCTGACATTATTTTTTCTAGTTCAGATTTTGATAAATCTAACAAAACCTTAAATTCATTTTCTCCTTGCTTAATAATATTCAAATACAAATCCATCACTCTTTTACTAGTCCTGCCCATACCAAAATAATTAGCAATCAAATTAGGCAAAGGAATAATACTTTTATAAGAGATGTGTTTTGTTTTGTCTATTTTCTCTAGCTCTATATCGGCCAGCTTGTCTACCTGATGCATCACACCTAAAGTAAGCGGCTTTTTACATTTTGGACAAATATTTTTGTGCTTTTTACTTTCTTCTGGCAAACAAGAAAAGTCACAAGCCCGATGACCATCAATATGATACATTCCTTCTTCAGGAAAAAATTCTATCGTGTATAAAAACTTTTCTTTATTTTTACTAGCTAAAATATTTATAATTTCTTGGTAAGTATTTTCTTCTAAATCCATAACATTGGCTTCCCGACCAATATGCGGTCCGGAATGGGCATCCGAATTAGAAACTAAAGTAATATCATCTAACTCAGATAAACGCCAATTCATAATCGGATCAGAAGAAAGTCCAGTTTCAACTGCCTTAATATGTGGAGTTAACTCTTCAAAACATTCTTTCAGAGAATCAAAGCCAGATTTAGAACCAAAGACTGCAAACCACGGAGTCCAAGCGTGAGCTGGAATCATCATCGCATTTTTATCTGCCTCAAGCATGATTTCTAGCACTTGTTTGGCTGACATGCCTAAAATTGGCCGCCCATCAGAAGCTAATTTTGCTCCTCTGTCTGCTAATCCTTTATTAAATCTAGCTACTGCCTCTAAATTCGGCATTAAAATGCATAAATGCAGACGACGAGTTTTATCTCCTTGTCTAAATATGCAAGCTACTTCAGTCGCTAAAATAAATCTAACTTTTGAACTATTTATTTTAAATTTATACAAGCCAGACCCAATACCATCTTCAACTAAGTTATCTTTTAATTCTTTGAACCAAACCGGATGCGTGAAATCTGCACAAGATATAATATCTACGCCTTTTATTTCTGACCATTTTATCATCTCAGTCAAATCAAAATTCTTTGATGTCGCTCGAGAATATTTAGAGTGAACATGTAAATCTATTATTTTCTTCATAATCTTAGCTTAACAAAGACGCTAATTGACTATCCATTATTTGTCGAGCTGATTGATTTACCGGTGATTTTTCATCAGCACTCTGCTTATCCGATAATTCTTTGATAAATGTAGTAAATATTTCCTGATACTGCTCATGTCTATAGACATCTTCAACTGACACGCCCATTTTTTCACTCAATATTGCTGCCAATCTTATAGATTGCTGTAAAATGGAAGCATTATAGGCATTCAAATAAGCAATGTCATCTATTTGGTCATTATTAATCATTGGCCCCCTACTTTTATCTGGATCATTCTTGTGTAACTCAATTGAATCAATTATGTTGTCTAGTTCTCCATCTGGAACAAATTGCTCTAAATTTTCTATGGACAAACTCTCAAGATTATTTACAGTAAAATCTATATATTTACCAGACTGTGCATCAAATGTATTTACATCTATTTCGTCTGCAGCTCGATAATCCTCTTTTAGTCTCAATACTGCACCATTAGATAGTTCAAATATTAAATATCTACTATTTTTTGCATGCTCATTAATACTCAAACAAGTTACCATGTCAGTCTGAACATATGTAGTAATAAACTTATCTGATTCTACAAATTGTTGTAATCCACTTATATCATTATTTTCCAAAAAATCATTTATTTGCTCCTCTATGCCTCCATTTATTGTGTAATTACTCATTGGCTGAACATCGTCACTACTTGGTATTTCGCCATGACTAATAGCATAGATAATATCAAACCTATCATCTATAGCACCTATAAAATTATGATCAAAGCCACCAGAAGCTTCAATTTCTGATATAGCTGCATCCTGTTTATCAAAAGCATAGTGTTGAAGTTCATGAATGAGTGTTTTTTGAATGCCTTGTGCACCGGCATTGTCACCAAATATTATTCCCAAAGGATCAGGTGTGTACCTACCTCTACCAAAATAAAATTCACCGCCATCCTCTAAAAATTGCTTAGCCACCAGATATACAAATTTATCCTGCAATGCTTCACGTAATGCTTCTTGCGCACCTTGATCATCTTGAATTTGTTCAGAGTGCTCTTCTAGTAAACTATCAACATCTTCTACATCTATAGTCTCTACAAACATAGCGTATCTATGCAAAATCTGCGGATCTTCTGCAAATCCACCGCTGACTAATATATCTACTGGTGATTCTGCTCGCTCAAAAATTGTATTTTTACCTGATGGATAAAATTCACCATCTATAGAGCGCGACTGTAATTCGTAAATATTCCCAAAATTATGTTGAACTGATTCAGCTACTCTCCCTTCACGCATCACATCTCTATCTTCTATATTAGCATCATCTATCTGAACTTTTGGTTCTACAAAACCAACTTGCTTAACAAGCTCTTCAGCATTAACTTTTCCCAAGGCCCCTGATAATAAACCCATTATCGCAACCATAGAAAAACCTCTATGTAATAATACTCCTACATGCGACCTTAAGCCTTGCATTAATCCGTGCAGCTCTTTTTCATCTTGTTCTAAAAACTTTTTTTCTTCCTCTAGTGTTTGCTCAGGCTCTTCAATTTTAGAATTTGATGTTTCTATTGTTTCGAAATTATTCATTCTTTGATTTAGTTAATTTTTTATCTAAAATATCCAAAGCCTGCTCAAACTTACTTTTTTCTTCAGCTAACTTAGCGCGTTTGACCTTTATGTCTTGCAATTCTTGTTTATTGTTTATTATTGTCTTTTTCATAAATTTATCTTAACAAAGTCAAGACAAAAAGAAAAGCACACCAAAAAAAGTGCGCTAAATTAAGCAAAATAAAAAACGATAATAATTATCTACATGAGAACAACAGGGTTCTGGCGATGACTTACTCTCACAGTCCTAACGGACTACTACCATCAGCCTTAAAGAGCTTAACTGCTGAGTTCGAGATGGGATCAGGTGTGACCTCTTCAGTAGAACCACCAGAACTCTATTGTCCTCACGGATTTGATAAAAAATATCGTTTTTTAAATAAACATCAACTTGTCGATTGGAGTTAAAAGCAATACAGCTCCTAACAGTAAAATCAACAGTGAAAAGAGAAAAACAATTTTAATCATTTGTTTGAGTATGTTTAAGAACGCGAACAAAAAACTTACAAAATATTTAGTGGTTACTTTGATCTATTAGTACTCCTCTGCTTAGTGCATTGCTGCACTTACACATAGAGCCTATCAACCTGGTAGTCTCCCAGGGATCTATAACGAATTCTAATCTTGTGGACGGCTTCGCGCTTATATGCTTTCAGCGCTTATCCAAACCGGACTTAGCTACCCTGCGATGCCGCTGGCACGACAACAGGAACA
>JABIAL010000011.1 GCA_018653315.1 bacterium | reverse complement strand
TTTAAAAAAAGAGGATTGTGGTCAATTAGCATTGCTAAAACAAATAGCGTTAACCTAGATAAAGCAGCTGATGATTATGCAGCCAGTTTTAAAATATTAGAGCCATTAGCTGACATTATTACTATTAATCTTAGTTGTCCTAATGTAGCTAATTTTTGTGGTTTACAAGAACATAAATTATTAGAACCGATATTGGCTAAAATCAATCAACTAAACAATAAACAAAAACCAATTTGGTTAAAAATTGGTAATGATTTAAATAAACAAGAACTAGACGACATTATTCAATTAGTTAAAAAATATAAAGTTGACGCTGTTATAGCTACTAATTTAGCTAAAAATAGAGATCATCTTAATCTCCAGTCAAATCATGAGGATAAACCAGGTGGTATCTCTGGCAAAAAAATATCAAAACGAGCTAACCAAATTATCAGCTATCTTTATAAGCACAGTGAAAATAAATACAAGGTAATTGGTGTTGGCGGAGTATTTTCAGGCAAAGATGCTTATGTTAAAATCAAAGCCGGGTCAAATCTAGTGCAAATTGGCACTGGATTTATCTATGGTGGCCCATTAATTGTCAAAAAAATAAACAAAGAATTAGATAATTTACTGCGTCAAGATAATTTTTCTCATCTTAAACAGGCCATAGGTATTGAAGCTGATAAATATAAATTAGAATAGTGACCAAAGAACAAAAAGATTATTATAAATATCGTTTTTTAGAAATTATACCTGGTGCTTTAACTTGGGCTACTTTTATTTTTGCCATTGTTATTTCAATTATCAATCCGCTCTGGGGTATTTATGTCATTATTGCTTTTGATGTTTATTGGATTTTAAGAGTTTTTTATTTAGCTATCTTCTTGGCCATATCTTGGTTTAAGTATCGTAAAACTATCAAAACAGACTGGTGGCAATATCTATCTAAACATCATAATAATTGGCAAGATTATCATCATCTTATTTTTTTACCAACAGCAGGCGAACCATTTGAGGTGGTGGACAAAACTTTTGCTAATTTAGCCAACTCTAAATATAATCAGAAAAAAATGATTGTTATTTTGGGTGGAGAAGAGGGTTTTAAAGATAAATTTAACCCAATTGCTCAAAAAATCAAAGAAAAATATCAAGATAATTTTTATAAAATTATTATTACCGTACATCCAAGTAATCTGCCAGGAGAATTAAGAGGTAAGGGCTCAAATCTTTATCACATGGGTCATGAAGTCAAAAAGTATATTGATGAAAATAATTTTGATTATAAAAAATTAATTGTCTCTACTTTTGATGTAGACACTATTACTCATCCAGATTATTTCGCGTATTTAACATATAAATTTTTAACTCATCCAAATCCATATCGAGCCAGTTTCCAACCAATGGCTTTTTATCATAATAATGTTTGGGGATCTGATCCTTTTACTAGAATAGTTGCTAACTCAACAACATTTTGGTTATTAACAGATTTAGCTCGTCCTGAGCGATTATTTACTTTTTCTTCTCATAGTATGAGTTGGCAAGCTTTAGTTGATGTTGGTTTTTGGCAAAATAACATTGTAACTGAAGATTCAAGAATATTTTTACAATGTTTTATCAAATACAATGGTCAGTATCAAACTGAACCAATGCATGTACCGGTGTCTATGAATTCTCCTTATGTTGGTTCATTTTGGAGTAGTATGGTCAATCAATACAGGCAAATGCGTCGTTGGGCTTGGGGGGTAGAACATTTTCCTTATATGGTTTGGCGTTTTGCTAAAAATAAAAAAATTCCTCTAAAGAAAAAAATAGTTTATATTTGGAATCAAACAGAGGGAGTTTATTCTTGGTCAACTGCACCTTTGATTATCTTATTGATGGGACAATTACCATTATTCGTTGCTGAAATGCGTGGCATGAGCAGTGTCTTAACTCAAAACGCACCTTTTGTTTTACAGGTATTAATGACTTCTGGTATGTTAGGTTTACTAATGATTGCTGCTATGAGTATTGTTATTTTACCACCAATGCCAGATAAAAAACGTTATAAGCATTTCAAATTAGTTCGTTATGCTTTAGTTTTTTTACAATGGATTGTTTTCCCAATTACCATGATAGTCTTTGGTTCTATTCCAGCAGTAGATGCCCAAACTAGATTAATGTTAGGAAAATACATGGGCTTCAATGTTACACAAAAAAAATAATTAACCAAAAAATATTATGAAATTTTTCGAAAACTTCAGGCAAAAACATTCACCAGATACTGACGGTGGAGGAGGAGACAAAGTGGAACAAGAAGAAAACTCTGTAGAAAAAGTAGAAATTAATAGTACCGCTTCTTTCCAAGAGGCCTTGGCAAGTAGTGATTTAGAAACTGCCGAAAGTTGGATAGATAAAATAAAAACCGAAAGACCAGAAAATTATGATGACCGTTGGATAGATCACAGAGAAAGAGAATTATTTAAAGCATATTATGGTCAAGAAGACTGGGCCGCTGCTAAAAGAATTGTCGAAGGGTCTATTAAGCCTGATAGCAAAGAAGGTCGCAAAAATAGATTAGCAGACTTAGCCGGACAAAATTACGACGAAATATAAAAACTAAAAAACACCTTTTTTATACCGTCACCCTCAATTTATTTTAGGGTCTAGATTCTGAAACGAGTTCAGAATGACAATCATAAAAAGGTGTTTTTTATTACTTTAATTTATCTTGATAACCGCGCATAAAATCAGCGGCTAACATTCTTTTTTTACCAGCTGGTTGTAATTCTAAAACCTGTAAAGCATCTGTGCCAGTACCGATTAATAGTCTATCACCATCTATCTTTATTTCTTCAGGAGCTAACTTTTCTAAAGAAGTTATAGCTTTTGTTATTTTTAGTTCCAAGCCTTTTAAAGTGGTGAAGCTGCCTGGCCAAAGAATAAAAGCTCTTACTTGATTTATAATATCTTCTGCTGGCTTTGTCCAATCAATTAAGCCATCTTCTTTTCTTATTAATTTACATGTGGTAGCTTGATCATGATCCTGTGGAGATGATTCTAGTGACCCAGATAGATAATCAAGGATACTTTTTTTAATTAATTCTCCACCAACATCAGCCAGCTTATCTTCTAAAGAAAAATAGTTATCATTTGGGTCTATTTCTAGCTCCATTTGTCCTAAAATTGGCCCATGATCCATCTTTTCATCCAATTGCATCAAAGACACTGCCGTAGAAGAAAAACCCTGCAGCAAGGCTGATTGAATAGGTGATGGCCCACGTAATAATGGCAATTGAGAAGGATGGATATTCAAGGCTGTTAATTCAGATAAGTCTAAAACTGTTTGCGGAATCATTTTACCAAAAGCCACAATAATAAAAGTAGCTGGTAAAAATTTCTTTAATTCTTTTACAAAATTTTTATCTAAATCGTCTACTTGTATAAGTGGTATATTATTAGTCTCAGCATATTGTTTGATCGGGGAGACTTGCAATTTTTGTCCACGGCCAGCTGGCTTGTCTGATTGAGTGACAACTGCATTTACTAATCCTAAATCATGCAATGCCTTTAAGCCTGGCAGAGCAAAAAAAGGTGTTCCCCAAAAAATAATCTTTTTGTTCATATTTTAATTTTTTTTATTTCTTTTCTTTTAACTGGTCTAAAATATCTTGACCTTGTGTAATCTCTGTAGCTCGATCAATAAACAAAACACCGTTTAAGTGATCTATTTCATGTTGTAAGATAATAGCCGGAAAACCTTTAAACTTTTCCTTATGTACTTTACCCGTTAAGTCTTGATATTTTACTCTAATTTTTTTAGCCCGAGTTACTAAGCCGAAAATTTTCGGTAAAGATAAACATCCTTCTTCACCAATTTCTGTGCTTTTTGAACTAAAAGTAATCTTAGGATTAATGTATGCCTGATAATCATGATTTTTTCTATTACCAGCTAAAATAATTTTCTGCTGAATACCTACTTGCGGTCCAGCCAAGCCGACACCTTTGTCAGCAAACATCACTTCAGCCATATCTGTGGCTATTTTTGCTAATGTATCATTAAAATCCACAATTGGTTTTGCGGTTTTTCTTAAAATTGTATTGGGATATTTAATTACCTTCAACATAAGCTATACTATAATATTTTTTGTTGTTTCTGTCAACCTTACAAAGCTGTCTCTATTTGCTATAATTCTACTATATTTATATAAAAAATAACATGGATAATAATTTAGGATTTCAAACTTTAGGTGATATATTTCAAGCTAAAGAAAAAAATAAAAAACCAACTATTAAACCACCTGCTCATCAATGGCAAGATTTTGCTTTGCAAATTATCAAGGCTTTAAGTATTCCTAATTTCAAAAGAAACTCGGTATTTAAAATATGTAAAGATTATCCAAGAGCCTATGTAGAAGGATGTGTAGCTGATACCAAGGAACTATGTCAAAGCGGGGAAAAGTGGAAATATTTTTTCAAAGTTATATCTGATCAAAAAGATAACCCTTCGACTCCGCTCAAGGTAGACAAAGATGAAACTAAATCAGAACAGACAAAAAAATCTCCACAGTAAGGAGATTTTTTAAAAAATTATAATTTAAAATTTTCTACCAAATATCCGATACCAAAAGGGGATTGATAACTTAATTTTATCGGCTGATAGTTTAAGTCTTTGATTATTCCTAACAAAAGTAATAACACTTTTCTAGCATCATGCCCGGCAGCTTCTTCAATTAAAGATTTATCTAGATTATTGAGCTGGTCCAAGTTTTTATTTTCAATTAACTCAAGTATTTTCTGATCAAATTCTTGGCCACGAGGTGAATAGCCAGCTGGTGAGTCTTTTTGTATTTTAGGAGATAAATCAGTACAAGCAATCACAGCTACTCGTTTAGCTGATTGATTTATAATGCGATAAATACTATGAGCAAAATCCAAATGGGCTTGGGTGCCTAAACCACTATAACCAATTGGAATCACTTTGATATTTGGTAAATTTTGAGCTAAATGATACAAAGGCACACCTAAAGCGTAATCTAGATTTTTTCCAGCCGTCAGAGTCATAGGTAGTTTAGTTTCAGCTGATTCTTTGATCTGATAACCCAAGCCAATATCATTATCAAACTCAAACTCAGTCAATAAATCACCAAAATCCTTAAAATTAACCTTTAATTTAGGGTTTTGATTAATAGCAAAGGTTTGCTCTTGTATTTCACCATGTCGTCCTAATAAAACTAAAACTTCTGGCTTAGTAGCATATAATTCTTGCTCTAAAACCTTATAAGCATTAATACTTAACTCTAAAAGTTTTAAATTTTCTTTACCTACCTCGGGAATACTCAAAGGAGGATGGGGGACAAAGCCCGCAAAAACTATCATATTATAAACTTAATTGTTCACCAACCTTATGTAATTTTAAAACACGATCACTAACTTGTTTAATATTTGCCCAGCTATAACCTAATTCAATAAATGTCTGCTCATTGCTTACCCAACGACGTTTTCCATCAGCGATAACGTAAACCTGATTACTTTTTTCACTAATCACTAATGTACCGTCTTTAATTTTGACAGGTAATAATTTCCGTAAAGCAGTTAATTGTTCTGGTGTAGCATTGGTAATTGTTAAATCAGGATAATTTAAATCAATAATTTCTGGATTAACAATGGGATATTTTTTACCATCCTTTGCATAATAAACACCGCCGGTACTAGGATCGCGTAACAATTGCTCTAAAGGACTAACATCCAAATCATCAATATCTAAACCATTTTCTATAGTTGCAAGTTCAGTACTACTAACAACTTCAATTTCCTCTGGATTAAAACCTAAATTACGAAATACTTCATCAGAAACTATTTTACGTTTTTGTAAACCATCTAATAAATATTTACTACCATCTGGGCCCTCTAAAATAGAGCCTGCTGGATACTGGATAAGATTACCGATTGCAAATTTATCTAATTCAATGCTAGCTACTGGCAAAACACGAGTAAGCTCAAAACGAGAAACTAAAGCACTAATAGAGGCAAATGGTCTTCTTTGATTATTATGAATTAAATAAATAGTATCAGTATCTTCACCATCACGAGCTTTAACCAAAGAACCTTCAGGAATAATACCTATGCTAGCTATAAAATCTGGTGTAGAAGCAAAATCGTAACGATCCCAAATAGTTTTAAACAATTGATTACCATGTATATGTGGGGTATATCTGTACATAACCGAAGTAATCTTATTACTTGGTATTACCTGGGTGGCGCTAGCTGTACAAGGTAATGAGTCATTAGGATCACCAATACAAGCCGTATGACCTGGCTGAAATCTATATTGATTAACGTGCTCTAAATCATAACTTACTTGTAAAGCGCTCGATCTTACTTGCCGGCCAAAACCACGATATTCAATATCACAACCACCGCTATCAGGACAAGCATAACCCATGGCAAAAGCTAATTGCCTTTCAGTAGGACTAGAATCTTCTACTAAACCCATTTCTTTTTGTAACATAGTAAGCAAAAATTTAGGATTTATTTTTGCTTCATAAGCAGCATTATAAATAATCTCAGACGCTGATCTTTGTTTATTGTTAACTGAAGTCCTTTGATCTTTAGGAATAATTTCTTCATAAGGACTTGGATTATAGCCTAGATAAAAATAATTAGCTAAACGACTATTTTTATTACGCAAAAAATCTCTAATCTCTACTTGAGTCATTGTTTGATGATCAATTGCTTCAGCGTCAGAAATGATAGTATTGTAATCAGTTGAGCTAGCCATCGTCATTTGGGGTATTAAAAAAACTATAGTTAACAAGCCTGCTAGCCCTAAGTGTAATTGCCTTTTTTTCATAAAGATTTTTTCTTTGTTTACTCCGCCTCTGGCGGACTATTTATTTATCAAGCTAATTTAGTATCTATAATTATACAATATTTTCAAGAAATGGGGAAATATTATTATCTATCTATTTTTAATTCTACACTTGCTAAAAGCTGTTATTTTCGATAAAATCAAGCTATAATTACTATACCGAAACTATGGAACATAAACGATTATTTATTAGCCTACCAGTAGATTTAGCTTTAGCTAAAAGCTTATTAAAACAAGTGGAACAATTAGATATTCCCTTACAAAATCTTAAACTGGTAAAACCAGAAAATATACATATCACTTTAAAATTTTTAGGTGATACTTCTTTGGATAAACTAGATGACATCATTAATAGCATCACTCAATCTTGCCAAGATCATGGTATTTTTGAGTTAGAAATAGACCAGCCTAAAATATTTCCCGTTACTAATGATCACTCACGTCCAGCTAGAGTTCTAAACATAGGCTTTAAACATAATCAATCATTGCAAGATTTATACGATAAAATAGAGGACGGTCTATGGCAAGATGGTTTAGACCACAAAGAGATCCGTCGTTTTACTCCGCATATTACTTTGGCCCGCGTAAAACAATCCACCACTATCTCTGAATTTAAAAATTTTCTAACTTGGTCTATTACTGGACATATGCCAATTGACTATGTGCAATTACAAGAAAGTGTCTTAGAAAAAACTGGACCAACATACTTTGCTTTAAGTAGTTTTGATTTATAACATGGAAGAACATAAAGTATTAGGAGTAAAGGTACATTCACTAAGCGAGCAACTAACTAAAGAATTGTTGCTAAATTTTTTATCCTCTGATAGTCAACATCAAATTGCTACTGTTAATCCAGAATTTATTATCAAAGCTCAAAAAGATAATAAATTTAAAAATATTCTTAACGAAACTTCTTTATCTACCATTGATGGCACTGGCATTATTTGGGCTTTACAATTAGCTGGTCACAAGGTTTCTCTTGATGATCGTATTACTGGCGTCAAACTAACCAAAATTTTATTAAAACTAGCTGAAAGTAAAAACCTAAAAGTGCTGTTTTGCCTAAAAGAAGGAGGATTTACAACGCCTGATCATTTTTTTATGATCATTAAAGAAAAATATCCTGAATTAAATTTTCAAGTAGCAGATACTAAAGAAGCTTTGATTAAAGCACAAATATTTGAACCAGTGATTGTTTTGAACGGTTCAGGGGCACCACAACAAGAATTTTGGATTGCTGAAAATCTTAACCGTATGCCTAGTGTTAAAATAGCCGTTGGAGTCGGCGGTACTTTTGATTTTATTTCTGGTATGAAAAAAAGAGCGCCAAAATTTTTACGCAGTTTTGGCTTAGAATGGTTCTGGCGTTTATTAAAACAACCAAACCGCAGCTTGAGAATTTTTAGAGCAGTAATTTTATTTCCAATTTTAGTAATAAAAAATAAATATGATAAAAACTAGATTTGCACCAAGCCCTACTGGATACTTACACATTGGCGGATTAAGAACGGCTTTGTTTAATTATCTTTGGGCCAAAAAAAATAACGGTCAATTTTTATTACGTATCGAAGATACTGATCAAACAAGATTAGTAGAAGGCGCTAAAGACAATTTGATCAAAATTTTAAAAAAGATGAATTTAAATTTTGATAATACGCCTATCATCCAATCAGAAAGATTAGATATTTATAAAATTGCTATTGATAAATTAATCTCCGAAGATAAAGCATATTATTGTTTTTGTTCTAGTGAACGTCTAGATAAATTAAGAGCTGAACAACAAGCCAATAAACAAATGCCACGTTATGATGAACATTGTCGTGATTTATCTACTGATGAAGCAAAACAAAAGATTGAAGCTGGTGAAAAATATGTAGTTCGTTTTAAAATTCCATCTAATACTATCGTCAAAGTAGAAGACTTAGTCTATGGTAAAATATCCGTCAAAAGCGAGGACTTGGACGACTTAGTTTTACTAAAATCCGATGGCTTCCCTACTTATCATTTAGCCAATATAGTTGATGATCATGAAATGGAAATCACTCATGTTATACGGGGTGAGGAGTGGCTACCATCATTGCCAAAACACGCGCTATTATATGACGCTTTTGGCTGGAAAAAACCAAATTTTGCTCATTTGCCCTTACTTTTGAATCCAGATAAATCAAAATTATCCAAACGCCAAGGCGATGTAGCGGTAGAAGACTTTTTAACCAAAGGTTACACACCAGAAGCCTTGTTAAATTACATTGCTTTACTTGGTTGGAATCCTGGTGATGATCGAGAAATGTTTTCTCTAAGTGAACTAGAAAAAGAATTTAATTTAGCCAAAGTAAATAAGGCTGGAGCTATTTTTGATCAAGTGAAATTAAATTGGTTTAATGCCGAATACATTCGTCAGGCAATCAAAGAAAAAAATAGTGGCTACAAAAATATTTTAGCTCAAGCTAAAAATTTAGTACCTGATACTTACGATGTAGCCAAGGTTTTACAAGTAGCAAGCTCAAGGTTAAATAATCTAAACGAATTAAAAGAAACCACTTCTTTTTATTATGACTTGCCAGATTATAAAGCCGAAATGTTGATCTTCAAAAAAAGCGATAAAGAAAAAACTATTCTTGGTCTAAATTTGGCCTTAGAAATATTTAATACAACAACAGATAAAAATTGGCAAGAAGAAAATCTAAACAAGACCTTACAGCAAACTATGAAAGATAAAGATTTGAGTCCAGGTGATGTATTCTGGCCAATTCGCGTTGCTTTATCAGGCTTGGATAAAAGTCCTTCTCCTGCAGAAATTATGTGGGTTTTAGGAAAAGAGGAGAGTTTAAAGCGCATAAAATTAGCTGTGGATAAACTAAAATAAGACACTCTTTGCTAGATATAGTATATTATGGTATAATATATAATACTATTAAATGGAGTAAATGAAAAAAATAAAAACAAAATTCAATAAACTAATAACTTTCACAATTCTAGTCAGTTTTTTGGCTAGTTTTTCGTTCCCAAACTATACTGGGGCAACAGAATATACTTTTGGTAGTAATTCAAATCAAGATGTTTGGCAATTAAATCAAGATATTAATGAAAAACGTTCACAAATTACTGAATTAAAACGTCAGATTGATGTTTATAACAAAAACATCAATGCTAAGCAAAAATCATTAACTTCTTTATCAAATCAATTATCTACTATTAACAATGGTATTGCTAAGGTTAATTTAGAAATAAGTGCTATTGAATTAGAAGTTGACACTTTTAATCTAAAAATAGCCAATACAGAGCTACAGATAGACGCTAAAGAAGATGAAATTGCTCGACAAAAAGAAATGATTGCTGAACTAATCAGAAGCCTGCATCGCGAACAACAACAAAACGATTTATTAGAAATTTTGTTACTTAATGAAAATTTTAGTGATTTCATGTCTAAACTAGAAAGTTTAGAAAAAATGCAAGACAATTTACTAGGTGGAGTAGAGGAGTTGCAAGGAATAAAAATAGCCTTAGTTGACGACAAAGAACAACTAGAAACAAATAAACAAGAACTTGATGTCTTAGCCGATCGTTTATTGGTAAAAAAAGAATCTTTAGACGGACAAAAAGTTTTCAAATATGCCTTGATGCAAGATACACAGGGGCAAGAGGCTAAATTTCAAGCACTTTTAGACCAAGCACGTGATGAACAATTACAAATGAACGCTGACATTGTTTATCTAGAACAAGTAGCCCGCCAAAAATTAAACCGACAACTAGAATTACAAGAATTAATAAGTGACGGCCTAATGTGGCCAGTACCTTCTCGTTATATTACGGCTTATTTCCATGATCCAGAATATCCTTATCGTTATATTTTTGAACATCCAGCTATTGATATCCGAGCCGCTCAAGGCACTCCAATTCGAGCCGCTGATTCTGGCTACGTAGCCAAAGCTAAAGATGGTGGACAATATGGTTATAGTTATATAATGTTGATTCATGCTGATAACATATCAACGGTTTATGGTCATGTTAATATTATTTCAGTAGCTAGTGACCAATTTGTTAGCAAAGGGCAAGTAATTGGCTATTCTGGTGGTATGCCAGGTACTCGTGGAGCAGGACGATTTACAACTGGACCACATTTACATTTTGAAGTTCGTTCAAATGGTATTCCAGTTAATCCAATTAACTATTTACCTTAAAATATAAAATATAAAATACAAAAAAATAAAACAAAAAACAGGATGTTTAGCCTGTTTTTTTTCATCTTATTGACTAAATTTAATAAAAATACTAAGATTAGCCAATACTAGACAGCTCTTTCCAAATCAAAAGGGGACAATATCATGAGTCAAAAAAGCACGACTGCTAATCAACACCAAAAATTTACACAAACTCTCGGTCAAACACCAAGAAAACTTAATCCCAAAGTAAATAGTGGAATATTGTTCTGGTCCAAATTCATTTTGCTACTAGGCTTTGTAATATCCCTAGGCCTTATAGTAGCCAATTTTATCCCTAGCCCTTTTTAAGAAATCAAACACAGCAATAAATAAGCATCTCGTTAGGGGTGCTTTTATTTTTTTAGCGGATGAAATTGAGTGTGTATTTTTTCAGCATAACGATCAGAAGCATGAACATAACGTGTAGTTGTATCTAATGACTCGTGACCTAATAAAATTTGAATAGCAGCTGGATTAGCACCATTTTCTGCTAAATAAGTAGCGAAGCCATGTCGCAAAGAATGAGCAGAGATTGGTATATTTATACTTAATAGTTCTCGATAACGTTTTATTTTGTATTGTAGATAATTAGCCGATAATTTTTTATCCTTATCTTGATTATTGCGACCACGATAAGGAATAAACATATAAGGTGAGTCATCAAGTCTAGTCTTTAGATATATTTTTAAATGCTCAATAGCTCTTGGGGTTAAATAAACAAAGCGCTGTTTTTTGCCTTTACCCATAATATATATACGTCCAGTATTATCTAATTGCTGACGTTTTAAAGATAATAATTCAGAAATACGCATACCAGTAGCAAATAAAGTCTCAAGCATAGCTCGATTACGTAATCTAATATTGATTTCTTTTTCAAATTGATTTGGTGCTTCAATAACTTTAATCAACTCATTCATCTCTGGCACTTGGCCATATTTTTTTTCAGTCTTCAACAATTTAACTGCGTCAGCATTAACCGGTGCTTTATAATCCATGTCACTTAAAAATTTGAGATAAGAACGCAAAGCCGATAAAATTCTATTAATACTAAAACTAGAAAGTTTTATTTTAGTTTTTTCATGAGCCGGTGTTAAGCGTGAGGTAGAGGAGAGGTAGGCCTTAAATTTAATAAGTAGACGTTTAGTTAGTTTATTAAATGGCGTCTTAATATCTTCTGCTAAAAATATTTCAAAAACATTTAAATCTCTTTCATAATTATATACCGTCTCAGAGGAGTAATTATTTGATTGAATATTCTCTAAGAACTCATCTAATAGGGGAAGGGTGTATTTGGGCATAATTTTGTATTTATTTATATATTAAGTATATCCAGATTTATATACATTGTCAAATTGAGTATAAGGGATATTATACCCAATTCAATGATAATAATAAAAAGTATACAATGTATACTAAATACCACCTAATAACTCCTATTTAAAGAATACTCGATCACCAAATCTTAAATCAATATAATCAATATCTAAACCAATTATGTTACCAGCTAATATTTTCTTTAGATTATTTAGTTGTTCTTTAATATCTTTAGCTGAATCAATTTTTATCGTGTAACCAAGTTTAACTTGTGCTTCAATAGTGCTTAAATCATCGGTTAAATTAATAATTTGCAGCACAGGATCAGATGAAAACATTTCTTGCCAGCTTGAATAGATATTATTAACTATATCAAGTTCATTAACAGATAAAATTTGCTCTCCACTTGGCTGAATATTACGAAAATCACGTAAAATAAGGTATTTTTCGTCCATTTCTCCTATTTGCCGATTTAAGACACCTTGGTTGTCTAAGAGGTATAAAGCATCATCTTTCTGCCAAATAAACTGTGAAATCTTTTCCTGGACCCTTATTTCGATGCTGTGAGGGAAACTTTTAGTGATAATTACCTGATCTAGATTGTATTGATTTTTTAAATCCATCACCAAGGCAGTCTGATCAAATAAAAAATAATTATTATTCTTAAAAATAAAATAACGACGTTGATTGATATGTTGATCCACTAAATCTTGAATATTTTCCAAAAACAAATCTTCATTGTTCACTAATTTAATATCTGTTAAACGAAATAATTTTATTTGAAAGATAGATTGAGCTAACAATAATATCAAAATAACAAAAATAATTCGTCTTAAACGAATTTTACTTTTTTTTGCATGACCAGCATAATAATCACGCGACACTCGACGCGCTTTGCCTGGGATATGTTTTTGCCAATTTTTTTTACTCTGAATACGCATTTTACTCTACTCTCTTTTTTACTTGATCCTCTAATTTGTGTCGTTTAATATTATGAGACTATTATTCTTATAATTTTAGGATTTATCCTAGTTACTGTTTCATAATTAATAGTTTGACTCCAAGTAGCTAAATCTTCAGCACTTACTGCAACGTCTCCATTTGAACCTAATAAAGTCACTGTTTCCCCTACTCTAATGTCTGTCTCTGATGGTAATTCAACCATAATTAGATTCATGCAAACATTTCCTCGAACAAAATATTTTTTACCCTTGATGATTACCTCTGCATTATTAGATAGCAAACGATCGTAACCTTCATTATAGCCAACTGGTAAAATAGCTAATCGACAATCTTTTTCACATTTCCAAGTACGGTTGTAGCCAACTGTTTCTCCAGGCTTAATATCTTTGATTTGAATAATTTTTGTTTTCCAAGATAAAACTGGTTTTAATATTATATCTTTTTCTTTACCTCGTTGTCTGATTTCCTCACTTGGCCATAAACCATACAAAGAAATGCCTAAACGAATAATATCATTTTGTGCTGTTGGTTGGCTAAGTGTTGCTGCTGAACAAGCAGTGTGTTTTTTATACTGCGGAAATTGATCAGAAATTTTTCTAAATTTTTCTAATTGCTGTTCAGTAAAAGTCTGATCATCATTTTCTGATTCGGCAAAGTGAGTAAATAAACTAACAATTTCTAAATTTTTTAATTCTTCTATTTTCTTAATCGTTTCGATGGACTCCTCTACTCTAAAGCCTAAACGAGAAGTGCCAGTATCAATTTTTATATTAATTAAAAATTTACAGCCCAAATTATTCAAATATTCAGCTGTTGCTAAATCATAAACTGGTAAAATTATTTTCTGCTCAGCAGCAATCTTTAGACTCTCCTCTGCTTCAGAGCTAATATCAAAATAACTCAAAACTATAATTTGTTTTTGAACTATCTTATCAAGCTCGATAGCTTCGTCAAGATTA
Organism: bacterium; assembly: GCA_018653315.1. Classification (GTDB taxonomy): domain Bacteria; phylum Patescibacteriota; class Patescibacteriia; order UBA1558; family GWA2-36-10; genus JABIAL01. The sequence continues at coordinate 12,085 of JABIAL010000011.1, read as the reverse complement.
ACGACCATTAAACCTTTTACAAGTTCTTCTTTGTCTAAGATGCTAGCCACTTCTTTGAAACCATGACCATAAGCATTACTTTTGATCACTGGCCAAATTTGACTTTGCGGCGCAAGCTTTTGAAACTCTCTTATATTATGAACTAAGTTTTTCTGATTAATTTCAATCCAAGTAATCATCTATGAAGATTTTTTAATTTCTTTGAAAGATAAATATTGATGCAAAACCTTTGGGATCTTAATAACTCCGTCTTTAGTTTGAAAATTTTCCATGATAGATACTAAGGCTCGTCCAAAAGCCATGCCAGTACCATTTAAGGTGTGGCAAAATTCATTTTTGTTAGCATTTTTATATTTTATATTCAAACGACGACTTTGAAAATCAGTAGTACTTGAGCATGAAGTGACTTCTCTATATTTACTTTGAGCAGGTGTCCAAGTTTCAATATCATATCTTTTGGCTGCCGGAATACCAAGGTCTCCAGTACAAGCATTCGATATTTGGTAAGGAATTTTTAGATCTTGCCAAATTTCCTCTTCGATAGCCAAAATTTCTTGATGTAGCTCTTCAGATTGTTCAGGTTTACAAAAAATTACCATTTCTATTTTATCAAATTGATGACCACGCAAAATTCCTTTCATATCTTTGCCGTAAGACCCAGCTTCACTACGATATGCTGGAGTCATAGCAAAGTATTTTTTTGGTTGATCCAAATCTAAAATTTCATCTGCATGATAATTTACTAATGGCACTTCAGCAGTACCAATCAAATACAAACTTTCTTCTTTTTGTTGAAGTTCGTAAATCTCATTTTTCTCAGCTGGAAAAAATCCCGTGCCAAACATAGCTCGTTCTTTTACTAAATTTGGCACACTAAGAGGTGTGAAGCCCTTAGTAATTAGCTTTGACCAGACATATTGTGTCAAAGCAAACTGTAGTTCAACTAATTGTCCTTTGAGATACCAAAATCTAGCACCTGAAACTTGAGATCCTTTTTCAATGTCAATCAAATCTAGCTCTTTCCCTAAATCTGCGTGATGTTTTGGATCAAAGTCAAACTTAGTTTTTTCACCAACAGTTTTTTCTATCTTGTTTTCTTCCTCTGTTTTTCCAATAGGAGTATCTGATAAATTCAGATTTGGTAATTGCCATAATAACAAATTAAGTTCTTGGTCTTGGTCTTTTAGGTCAAGCTCCATTTTTTTCAATTCTTCGCCGAGAGTTTTCATTTGTTTTATTATCTCTGCTGTGGGCTTTGTCTTTGATTGTTCTTTACGTAATTTTCTTTTTGCTTCTACTTCTTGTAAAAGAGTATTACGTTTTTCATAAATAGACAATAAATGATCTACATCAAGATCCACTCCTCTACTCTGATTATTTTTGATGACTAAATCTTTGTTATCTTTTATAAATTTTATGTCTAACATAATATGTTTATTTACTAATAACGATGCTTTCTATCTTATCTCCTTGGACAATGCTATTTACCACATCCATGCCAGATGTCACTTTTCCAAAAACTGAATGTTTTCCGTCAAGCCACGGTGTTGCTACATGAGTAATAAAAAATTGCGAACCATTGGTATTTGGCCCGGAATTAGCCATGGACAAAATACCAGGGCTATCGTGTTTTAAATCAGCGTGAAATTCATCAGCAAACTTATAACCAGCATCACCAGTACCAGCAATTGGTAAGCCTTGAGCATTTGGCTCATAAGCGAAATCAACACCAGCTTCACCTTTAGCTTGTGGATCGCCAGTTTGAATCATGAAATCTTCAATCACGCGATGGAAATAAACGCCATCATATGTACCGTCTTCAATTAATTTTTTAAAATTAGCCACTGTATTTGGCACTTTGTCACCATAAAGTTCTAATCCTATGTCTCCTTTTGTTGTTTTTATTGTTGCTTGCATAATTTCTCCTTCGATTAATGTGTTTTCTTGATAATTAGTTTCTTCTACTTGTTTTTGGATACTAGCCCACCAGTCATTTCCAAATCCCATGCTCTGACAAAATTCTGCAGTGTTACAAGAAATGGAACTTGCTTCTGCACTTGGCGGACAAACGGCACAACCATTAATGACTAAACAAGAATCTGGATCGGTTGCTAATTCACATCTTGCCGCTAAATCTTCTATGCTCTCCTCTTTCTCAGCTACTTTAGTGCAGCCAGAAATAAAAATTACTAAAAATAGAAATAAAAATATTTTTTTGTTCATATTATTTTTCTTTAGGTTTCATTGTTGGAAATAAAATAACTTCTTTGATGTTTTCTACATCACCTAATAGCATTACTAAACGATCAATACCCATGCCAAGTCCAGCTGTTGGTGGCATGCCGTGTTTCAAAGCCTCAACGAAATCTTGATCTGCTCCTTGTGCTTCTTCATCACCAGCAGCACGCAAACGTTTTTGTTCTTTAAATCTTTCTTCTTGATCTATTGGATCATTTAACTCAGAAAAAGCATTACAAACTTCGGCAGTTTTTATGACTAATTGAAAACGCTCAACATAATTTGGTCGATCAGCTAATTTTTTGGACAATGGAGATAATTCTAAAGGATGATTGATAATAAAAGTTGGCTGAATCAATTTTGCTCGCACAAACTTTTTATATAATTCATCAAGCAATTTTCCTCTGCCCCAAGATTTATCCACTGGCAACTTAGATTTTTTAGCAATCTCGACTAATTCTTTATCTGATGTCTGATCAATGTCTATTTTTAATTCTTTATCTAAAGCTTCTTTGAAATCTACTCGAGGATAAGGTGTTGTAAAATCTATCATATCATCACCATTTTTTACTTTCAAACTTCCGGTCACTTTTTTTACCAAAGAAGAGAAAAAATCTTCCATGAATTTCATCAAGAATTCATAATCTTTGTAAGCCCAATAAAATTCTATCTGAGTAAATTCTGGATTATGTTGATGATCAATGCCTTCATTACGAAAACAACGAGCAATTTCATAAACTTTTTCGTAACCACCAATAATTAATCTCTTCAAATAAAGTTCTGGAGCAACGCGTAAATACAAATCAATATCCAAAGCATTATGATGTGTAGTAAAAGGTGCAGCAGTTGCTCCGCCAGCTACAGTTTGTAAAATAGGTGTGTCAACTTCGACAAAACCTTCTTGATCAAAATAATCTCTAATGCTTTTTATAATTTTACTACGCAAAGTGAAAGCTTGTTTCACTTCTGGATTGGCTAATAAATCTAAATAACGTTTTCTAAATCTAAGATCCGCATCTTTTAAGCCAGAATGTTTATCTGGCAATGGCAATAAAGCTTTGCTTAATATTTTAATCTTAGCAGCCAAAATAGTTGGCTCTTTAGTTTTGGTTTCAAAGGCAGTTCCAGAAATTTCTACAAAATCTCCTAGATCAATATTTTCTTTGAATATCTGATAATCCTCTACTCCGATATTGTCTTTACGGATAAAGGCTTGGACACGACCAGATTCATCTTCAAAATGCAAAAAACAAGAACCTCCTTGAAGACGTAAGCTTCTAATTCTGCCAGCTAAGACCACTTTTTTCTCACTATTTACCAGTTTAGTGAAATCAGCTAAAAACTCCTCTACGGCAGTGTTTTTATCCGTTTTAGCGGGATATGGACTAGCCTCTAGCTTCTCTAAACGTTTTAATTTTAATAAACGTTGTTGATATTCATCATTAATGCTAATTTCTTCTTTCTTTGTGGTCATAATTTTATTTTTACAAGATTTAATACAGTTATTTTAGTAAAATTAGGCTAAAAAAGCAAGTAAAAAGCTTATTTTTACTATTGACAAAATTATCTATATATGCTATTATGCTATATTGTTCATCAGATTTATAGCTGTGAATATTGAGTAAAACGAACAACAATCTGTTTTATATAAACGAAGATGATGATTGTTTTACTTAATTGCTCATTTACAACATGTTGCTTAGCAACGAAAAACTCATCATGGTCGATTATGACCGAATTTAAGAAAGTGAGGAACTAATGTTTAGACTTATTGGTATTCGGCATCGAATCAAGCAAACAGCAGACCAAAAAGCGCATCCAACTCAAGTGACTATTGTCACTGGTGAAGACGTTCAAACTCTTGATTTAGCTGATGAAGCAGCTGAATTGAACTGGGTACTTGGCGAATTTACTGTCAAGAACTCAAAGAAAAAAGATGGCTTACGGTCTGGCGATCAAGTAGCTATGATTTTAGGTGGTAGTGGAGATAATTTGGCCTTTGCCTTATCTCGTCGAGCTGAGGAAATTGGCGCTGATATCTTCCGCATGCCGGCTGCAGTCCTGAAGCAGCACCGAAACGGTGGTGACAAAAATGATGACGCCAGCCTATTGGCCGAATTATTAAAAACCAATCAGCAAGAGTTTTATGAAACACAACCGCGAGATCGAGACTTGATCTGGTTGCGAGTTTCCTTGCAAGCTCGAATTGATGCTATGCAAGCCCGAATCGCCTGCGAACAGCGTTTACACCAGCGAGTTATTGGACAAACCTTTTGTTCACCTGAAGGAAAATTTCCAGAAGGTGGCATTGAAAAAGCTTTTGCCAACTTAAAGGCCAACGATGCAATTATGCAGGCTTTGATCAAGGAAGAGAAAGCTCGCGATCGTGACCTTAAAAAGGCACTTGAAGCATTGCCTGTTTATGAGAAGATTTTCAAACCGATTGAAGGTTGCGGCCCAGCCATTGCCTCTAGGATTATTTCCGTAATTCAAGATATTCGCCGCTTTCCTACTGCAGCCAAACTCAAAGCCTTTTGTGGTGCGCATCTCTTGGATGACGGACGTTTTCCTCGTAGACGAAGTGGAGAGCTGGCTAATTGGTCACCTGATGCTCGACAAGCTCTTTATCTTCTAGGTGACCAATTTAATTACCGAGCTGATTCTTTCTGGGGGAGGAAATTTCGGGAATACAAGGTTCATTTTCGAACAGTGCATCCTGAAATAGAAATCAATGATAAGGGTAAGAAAAAATACACTGACGGTCATATTCACAAGATGGCCACCTGGAGAACCCTGACCAAGTTTGTGGAGTTTCTCTACAAAGAGTGGTGGCGTTTAGAAAACGAAGCTAAGTAACAACGATTTATAGAGGGTGAGAACGATCCAAGCGTTGTCAATTTGACGAGACTACATCTGTTCTTGCCCCCTCCTTATAGTTTTTAATCTAGCATTGAAGATTATAAAGAGGATACGTTGCTTTTACTGTTATAGTTTATATGTAACGATTATGGCATTGTATCCCTGGGGTGAGAACGAATAAGGTTATGTTCTAACGCTTATACGGATGTTCTCGCCCCCTCCTTATAGTTTTTAAAAGCGTTGAAGATTATAAAGAGGATATGAGCAAAAGGGTGTTATCATGTATAACGAATCCACAATTATATCCTTGGGGTGAGAACGAATGCGCGGTTGTCAATTTTGACGACATAATGTATGTTCTCGCCCCCTCCTTATAGTTTTTAATTTAGCATTGAAGATTATAAAGAGGATACGTTCGGTAAACTGTTGTCATTCATATACAACGACATTATTGCTGTATCCCTGGGGTGAGAACGTGGATAACCATGTCAATCTTGACGATTGGGGCTATGTTCTCGCCCTATTTTTATAGGCCCACTCAGCTAGCCAAGCTAGTAGTGTGGGTCTTTTTTTATTATAAAATTAGGGAAAAATAGCAAGTAAAAGTACTAATATTAGCTATTGACAAAAATCAATGAATATGCTAGTATGCTCTATTCGCTGCAATCTTGGTGGCGGTATGATCTTTACAACTTATTTCACTAAAAAACAACCAAAAACTCAAAGAGGTAACGACATGAAACATTTTAACCGTTTGTTCGCAGTAACTATGCTTATGGTTATCAGCTTGTTCAGTATCAGCAACAATGCATTCGCTGAAGACATTGTCAATCTCAGCCTGAACACACCACATCAAGTCAACATACCACCTGGTGTGATGATTAACGATCCGAATGAAGAAATTTTACGTCTCGATGTCAATGCGATTTCGGAAGTTCAGCTAATAACAGAACTTTACTTGACATTCAGTTCAAGTAGTAATGTCCCATGGGACGCAATTGAATTGCGATACCAGGATGTAGTTCTCTCATCAGTAGAGACGGGATGGCAAGAGGATGGACTGTGGATTTATCACTTTCCCGCCATGGGCTATCTTTTTCATAGCCCAGTGGAGGATGATTTTTTCACCATATCGGTTGTGGCTATGAATATTTCTTTATCAATGCCGGTCTACAATATGATGGTCACAGTACCACTCATGGAGGTCTTAGACGTAACTAACGGGACACACTTTACCGACATTGAAACGCCTGTTACATATCTTAATGTACAGGAAGCTCATGTAAATTTCACTTCCTATGTCGGCGGATATTACTCGGGTGATCAGTGTTACTGGTTGCTTCCTGGTGAAATGCTCTATCATTCTTTTCATGTTTATCCTTATATTTATAATGAGGAACAAATAGAGACACTCAACTACGCCAGTGCGCTGTGGCCGTTTGGGAATTGGGAAATGGCTAATTATTTGGCTCCGGATACAACGAGACTTGCAAACCATGGCTCTCTCATGGTTAATAATAGTGGTTCCGAAATTGGTATGACCTGGTTTGGTTATAACACTCTGGTTGGCGGTTTTTCTCTTGGTGGATTTGAAATCTACAATAATGATCTTCCTGTTGGCCAGGATGTCACTATTGGATCTCATGCAGACGTAACACTTACTGACATCAATGGAAATGACGTTTTCGAACACGTAGTTAACACGAGGACCATTTTTACCGTTGACGGAATTCTGGGAGATGTGAATGGTGACCAGATAGTGAATATTGATGACGCCTTTTTATTACAGGACATCATAACCTATTACCGTCAGGCTGATTGGAATGAGTATACGGAAACCGGATGTAATACGGGTAGAGGAGAAATCTTCTTTAATGATTACACCTTACTGGATGCCCAAGCAATTTGGCAGTATGCAGTTGATCCTGAACATCCTAGTATTCAGGGTTTAGGCATCGGTAATTGGATGTCCGAAAACATGATGAACTCCACTATTCAATCAACTTCTTACGAAGTTGAATTGGATGATCAGCTAATAACCATCTGGACTGACGGCAATGCTGTTATGGTTAAAGCTATGCTTTCGGATGATACTATTTGGAAAGATGCTACTCGCACCAGTAATGGCCAGGCAATTTTCCAGATTCCAGACGGAGTCTCAGTGGAAGATATCACTGTTGAAGCAGTTAGTATTACTGGATCTGAAGTTGTGGACATGGAACAACGTCTTATTCCAGATGCATTCACTTTATCCCAGAACTATCCCAATCCCTTCAATCCAACGACGACGATTAATTTTGATCTACCAACAGCCGGCCAAGTAAACCTCAGTGTTTATAACATGAACGGTCAGTTGGTTAACACTCTGATTGATAGCAAAATGAATGCTGGACAAAATGTTGCTAACTTTGATGCTAGTAATCTATCAAGTGGTGTATACTTCTATACACTGACTGCAAATGAAAGCACCGAGACACGCAAGATGATTTTGATGAAATAACAGCTACTAAAAGTAGCGATAACAAAACCCCGGAAATATATTTCCGGGGTCTTTTTTTATTATAAAATTAGGGAAAAATAGCAAGTAAAAAGCTTATTTTTAGTATTGACAAAATTAACTAGATGTGTTATTATGCTCTATTCGTCACAATCTTGGCGACAAATTGACCTTTTACAATTTCATCAAAATCAATTGTGTTATAACACAATTCACACAAAGGAGTACTACTATGAAGTATTTTGCTGTTTTACTGATTACTGCCTTACTCTGCGGCAATGCATTGGCCACAGAAAATATCTTTATTGATTCTGTGAATACCCAAATTGCCCATGCCGGTGAAAGTACTGAGACAATGTTGACAAGCTATTTGCTTGAAAACAACAATCAGTATGACATCGCTGTAGCAGGCATTAACTTATCCAATTTTCAATCTTTAGGAGAAGTTGAGATTGAAACCCTGAGGATATTCGTCTCAGGAGGCTACGAACACATCCTGGTCTTTCAAATGAACAATCCGGATATTGATCAAATCTGCCTATTTGATTTCCCATACTTCATCAACCCAAACTCTGACATCGCCATGTTTGTGGAGGCAGATTTGATCGGCCATGGACGGCTAAACTTGGAAGTAACCCATGTTCAATGGATTATTGATACTGAACATCACACAGTCTATGCCGGATTACAAAGCCAGCATCAAATTGTTGACTACACCGAAAACATGACTAGACTCTGGACGGATAGACCAGGGAATAATGCTATCTTTCTTTTCCCTGGGCAAGCTATACATATGTCTGCTTTCCTTTTCAATGTTGAAGACAATAGTTTTGAATCAAGCATCGTGGGCTTTAATCACAGCACGCACTTAATGATGGGTTTGAACGATCCGAATATATTTACTCCACAAAGTACAATCGATTTTTTAAATGAAAATGGTCATCTGACCATTCATTATCCAGTCGATGACTACTACTTCATGTTCTGGGCAAGTAATTCAGAGATCGGTATTAATGGCTCATTCTTATCAAAGTTTGTAGCCTACAATGATCTACCTATCGGTGAATATGCGGTGATCCACATATCTGTTAATTCAAACAATTATCACCCACTATATGGTTATATAGAGAATCGGCACAGTTTAACTTTATTCTACACTTCCAATGCCGGAGTCAGAGGCGACGTGTCTGGGAATGGCTATGTTGATTACGAAGACTATGATCAAATAGTGGCCTATGTGATGTATCAAGCACATTGGGATACGGTATATGACCCAGAAGGAGAAATCAATATTTCCAGAGCCGCTCTATTATTCGACTGGGTATCAACATTTGATGTTTGGTTATTGAACGTTTGTTTGAATGATCCAGATAATTACCTGGTAGCAGATCTGTGCATCGGGGAAGAATTTGATTTTACTCCTTGCGTAGAGCTCTTAACCTATTTAAGCGAACAAAATGGTAACGATCTCATCATCACGACAACCGGAAACGTAGTTTCCATTCATGGAACATTAAATGGTGAACCATGGACAAGCACTCAATTCTTGGAAGGTACTACGCTTTCTACTTGGACTGGCGACATAGAACCGGAGATTAGCCAGATTGAAGCCAGTCGGGATGAAGAAAACATTTTTACCTTCACCTTACCGGTAGGCCTGACAGACGTGGAGATTGGCGCGGTTGAATTGGGCGCAGAAACAGAAGTTGTTGATACACCTGCATCAATTCCTACTGAATTTGCCTTGTACCAAAACTACCCCAATCCTTTCAATCCAACAACAATAATCGGCTTTACACTACCGACAGCCGGTGACGTCAATCTGACGGTCTACAATGTTCTTGGTGAAAAAGTAAATACACTTGCAAATGGTCATTACACTGCCGGAGCCCACACTGTGGACTTCAACGGCGTTGACTTGCCAAGTGGTAATTACTTCTATGTTCTGCAGGCCAATGGCCAGCAGGAAACCAAGAAGATGATTTTGATGAAATAACAACAATTGCTATGCCTGACGGCAAGCATTTAATCCCCGCTCTCGAGCAACAGCTTGAGACGGGGATTTTTTTATTTAATTTACCCCCTCTTTACAAAACATTAAAAAAATGGTAAAGCTAAAGTATTAAAAGTACCTTAACAAATAAATACCTTTGAAAGGAAGGAAATTTAAAAACTGACTACTATTGTTGTAATTTATTGTAAAAGAACCACTTGGAGGCACAAAATGAAGTACAAGTCTTGTTTGATCATTACTATGCTCTTGATCGCTATTAATGCTATAGCTCAAGATGCAGAATGGATTGGCTTTGATGCTGGTTTTCCTCAAGAAGTCGAAGTTCAATATCTAAATGATGCTGTTCAGATTCATCTACCTGGATTTTATGTTCAGACCGATTCTGTATACAGCAAACTGAGATTCTCTACCCCCTCTCCCTATCTTTGGGAAGAAGGAAAGGCCGCCTTACCGGTCATTCAAATTCCCTTTGCTATTTCAGCCAACAGCGGTGTTGATGTCAGCGTGCAGATTGCTGACTCAACGATTTTCTCAAACTTCATGATTGAACCACAACAGCCAGACAGAATGCTGAATGATTCAACCAAAGTTCTACCTTTTGTCATCGATGAGGAATTTTATGCTAGCGATGAATTTTGGCCAGCTACCAAATTCCACGTCACTGACCCGGTCATTTCCGGATACGTAAGATCAGTGACAGTGACTGCTCATCCATTCCGTTGGAATCCTGAATCACAAGAGTTGATTGTCTATCATGACTTTGCGGTAGTGATTAATGAAGAAGGCACCGGAGAAAATCCTATGCTCTTTGCTCCTGATCCCACTACTTCGCAAAATATGATCTATGCGGATTTATTTCCTAACTACCAACCAGTAGTACGAACTGAGGCACCTTTTTATCCTTCGTTGCTGGTTATAGTTCCTGAAATGTTTTCAGAAATACCCGCACTAGACGATTGGATCAAATGGAAAAGACAAATTGGCTATGCCCCTGTCGTGGAAATAGTCTCAGACAACGTGACCACTCAAGAAGTCTATGATGTAATCCACGAAAATTACACCAGCGACAACTTGATTGGTTATGTTCAGCTAATTGGTGGCCACGAACATATCCCTATGATCGCTGATACGATCTATTATGGATGGATGTGGGAAAGGATATACTCTGACAATTGGTATGCTATGCAAAATGGCAATGATGAGTCGCCCGACCTATGCATTGGTCGTTTTTCAGCTGAGCCGACTGATAGCGCTCTGACTGTTCAACAACAAGTTGAAATCGCGATTATCAAGAACCTTTTTGTAGAACAAAACCTACTACCAGATTGGAATGCACAAGCTATAGAACTAGTGACTCACCTGGAACATTCTCCGAATAATCCGTACGAATTCATCAAGTGTGCAAGAATTGTGCAAAACCTAATCGAAAACAACAGCAATGGTTTTTTCTCAGTAGACACTGTTTTCGGTATTCATAGTAATGGCACCAAAGAACGAGCCATTATACTAATAGAAGAAGGCTCTGGACGCTGTGATGTTTTCTATAATGGTCATGGTGGACATTGGTGTTGGTGGCATTGGGATAATGCCAGCCAATCATTTGAATCTTGGGAAGCTCGTTTGTTAGAAAACAACGAGATGCTCCCTAGGATGTATGGTTTTGCCTGCAACAACAGTCCTATTCAAGATGCTCGTTTAACTATTGCTGAAGTGTCCTGTTTCAATCCAAATGGCGGCGCTCTGACTTATCTGGGCGGTACTGCCAATACAAGCTATGGTGGTAACTATTACCATCAAATCTACTTGTCACAAGCTTTATATCAATTTGATATATGCAATAATTATTCCGATATCGGTTCGGCACTTTTTAATGCAAAAATCAGATTGCAACAAAATGGTAACTTCAGCTGTCGCAAAAATGTCTTTTGGTACATCTTGATAGGAGATGTGACTTCCAAAATACGACATCGACCAAATCCTCAACCACTAGCCATTGATGCATTTGAATTCTACTGCGAAGGGCAGGAACCAAAAACAATGTCTGTTTCTTGCAACAACTTGCCTACAGAAGGAGCAATTGTAACCATGCTCAATGCTACGGATTCCACATTTGTGGATCAACAATCTACTAATGAAGCAGGTATTGCCTACTTCTGGGGTGATGTACCTCGTGGCGAATATCTTGTCACAGCTAATAAGCCCGACTTTTGGCATGGCACTGAGACCATTGAAATTGGCATGGCTCCTGCTCCGGTTTTGAGCTCAATCCAATTTTCATATCAAGGTCATGTTTGTCTAAACTGGTTTATGCCACCAAATGATTGTTTTGTTGACAATGTCACTTACCGAGTTTATATCAGTGAAAACCCCTATGAACTCGGAGAAGTATTAGCTGATGTGACAGATAGCTGGTATGTGCATACACGAGTATGGGTAGATTATCCTAATGGAGCATTCTACAAAATAAGAGCTCATGA
>JABIAL010000010.1 GCA_018653315.1 bacterium | reverse complement strand
TTGAAAACACTACAGCTGGAACCAACTCCGGTTGGGTTACTACTACTTCTTGGTCATCAACTAGCTTAAGCTGTGGCACATCTTATTCCTTTAGAATAAAATCACGTAATGATGATAGCGTAGAAACTTCTTGGTCTAGTAGCGCTAGTGAAACTTCATCTACTTGCCCTGGAGGTGGTAGTGCTCCTGCCGCACCAGTAGCTACTGGCACTGGTGATTCTAATTCAAGTATAGGTATGGGGCAAAGTGCTAACATAGGGACTGTGAGCTCTGGTGGTACCAATGTTTTTACTTATATAAATTCAGTAGCAAACTTTAATACCACAGTAAGTAATAACAATCATCATACAATACAAACTCATAGCTTTGAGATAATTGAAATGGACTTACTTACCAATATTATAACTATCCAAATTAACTCTGAACCTCAAATAATTACCCTTAGCTTAGATGAAACAAAAGAAATAGACCTAGACGGTGATAATATTAAAGACTTTGAAATAAAATTTGAAGATCTTTATATAAATAGAGCCGAGATTACCTTAACAACTTTATTAGAAGATATAGTAGATCCTCCAAATTTAATTAAATACGAACATAGCCCTAAAGTATATCTAGTAGAGAATAATAAAAAGAGATGGATTATAGATGGTAATACATTCTTATCTCTAGGCTATAACTGGTCAGATATAACTATTATCTCAAATATAATAAACTATGTTAATGGTGAAAACTTACAATTAAGTACAAATGAATTTGTTTTTTCTAGCTTCTTAAATGTTGGTACTGTTGGTAATGAAGTTAGAGAGCTTCAAAAATTATTAAAACAATTGGGTTATTTTACTTACCCTAGTATTACCGGTTACTTTGGTCCTGTGACAACACAAGCTGTTAAGGATTTCCAAAGGGCTAATAATATTATATCTGTAGGCTATATTGGTCCTCAAACAAGAGCGGCCTTAAATTCTAAATAAATCCAGCAGAACTTTTAAGATCTATTACAAAATCTAAAAGTGGTGCTGGATAAAAAAAGAGCCGTAACCATCGTTGGTCTACGGCTCATCGCCAAAAAAATCATGCTCGTCGCTCAACTGCGGGAAACACCTGGCGTAGTTTTCGTTCAAAAAGTTCCCGCCCACAGTCTACGCATTGTAATACTTTCTGCGCCGCATCATCCCTGATAATTTGATGTTTACGCAGCTCAGGCTGATAACACCATGAACATCTACAAAGTTTAACCTTAATATCAAATATTTCTTTACATTCAATACATCGAAGGCTTATGCTCTCAGAACCATCGTTCAATATCAGATGATCCTCTTCACAACCACAAGAAGTACAACAACAATGTCTGGTTGCAGGTTTTTTGTTGTCTGTCATATCATTCTCCTTTCTGGGATGACTGTTGTAATTTCTGCTGTTTGGTTTCTTGCCATTTCCGCTGACGCTCACGATCATTCTTTCCGGCATTATATATTGCCCAAGCAATAAAGAGAACAAATATCACCGCGGCAACGATAATCGAAATAACAGGATGAGCTATGATAAAATCTATCATGATAAATTTTCCCTTCTTTCTGTTTGGTTTATGATGAACAAAATATATTATAAACTACTACTTTTTAGTAAACTAGTCAAGTCTAATAAAAAACCGGCGTCCTAGTCGCCGGTTATACTCGCTAAATGAAATATTAGGCCAGAAAAATAAGCTAAGCACCATAAAGTGTAAATCCAAATACTAACTTTATGGAATGCTTGATCAGCTTTCTGAGAAGCAAACACGCTCACTGCTAAAGCTAACGCAGCATGTAACCCCATACCCAACAAAGAAGCTATACCAGTTAAGCTATGAAAGTCTACGACGATCTCTTGCCCGGCCAAGAGGTACATTTCGTAGGTGCCCCAGAAGTCAAGTAAAAAACCCAGAGCAAAGGCTACTAAATACTTAGCTGATAATCCTGATTTGCGACCACCAATAACAGCATAGGTATAAATCAGCCAAGCAATTGAAATCTTAATGCCTGCCCACATTAGCCACCTCCTAGTTTTGATGCACAATTGCATCCTAGCTTATACTAGGGCCAAAAAATTGTCAAAAATAAAACCCCGCATGCACTAAAAAATGAACACGGGGTTATTAAAAAAGAAAAGAACATCGGCTCTTCAATGACAATAAATTCATTGCAGAGCCGTTACATAAAAAAACCAAGTACTAGCTGAATCAAAAAAGTCCATTGAAAGTGTACAAGTAGACAATCCTGTTTTATCGATAATGGCATACTTATCATTATCGTTAGCGTAGTATACATAATACCACTCTGCTCCCAAGACATCATTCCAATCCAAGACAATACTCCCATCAAGGTAAGTAATCTCCAAATCAATTGCTGCTGACCCAACATGAATATAACCTATGCGCATTATACTGTCACTCCCTACACTATTACCAGTTGTAAGAGAAACATTATAATCTCCAATAGCGTCATAGATATGATTTGGATGCTGAACAGTAGAGGTATCACCGTCACCAAAATCCCAATACCAATGATCGGGGTTATTGCTAGATTGATCATAAAAATAAACCCTCAAAGGTACGAAGCCAGAAGTATCATTAGCCACAAAATTAGCAACAACAGGAAAAATGACTTGATTGACCGTAATGCAATCATGACAAGTTTTAATGTCACTGTCCGCATCATTAGCCACAGACAAATACACCGTATGAGTGCCAATAGAATCATAAACATGACTTGGATGTTGAGAGGTGGATGTATATCCATCACCAAAATCCCACCAATAACTTGTCGGATTATTAGTTGACAGGTTAGTGAATTGAACAGTCAAAGGTGCATCACCAGATGAGGGGTCATAGCTAAAATCAGCTATTGGCGGCAAAATAGGAAAAGTCACAATAATACAGTTATTACAATTTACAATATCGCTGCCCGCACTATTAGTAGCAGTCAACGACACTGAATAAGTTCCAGCTGTATTATATACATGATTTGGATGTTGAGAAGTGGAGGTGTGTTCATCACCAAAATCCCACCACCAAGTAGTTGGTTCGTTAGCAGATAAGTCAGTAAACTGAACAGTCAAGGGTGATTCTCCAGATGTAAGGTCAACAGAAAAATCTGCAACAGGTTGAAAAACAACTTGGTTGACCGTAATACAATTGGAGCAAATTTCCACATCACTACCAGCACTATTAGTAGCCGTCAATGATACAGAATATGTCCCAACCGTGTTATAAATATGACTTGGATGCTGAGAAGTGGAAGTGTGTTCATCGCCAAAATCCCACCACCAATCGTTTGGATTGTTGCTCGATTGATCAGTGAATTGCACATACAAAGAAACATCACCAGATGAAGGCGTTAAACTGAAACTGGAGACCGGAATTTGAGGTTGAACATAAACAGTTTCAATGGCATAAGTCTGCCATTGACCATCGATCAAACCACGATAACGAGCAGTGTGATTACCAGGCATATATGGATAAAGTTCTATCCATAAATACCAACCCCAGCCAGGATCAATGACCACATTATATGATGAATAATGGAAAACTTCTGATCCATTTGGATCAAGAAGTTCTATTCGTAATTCTGATGCCGTAACTGACGATCCTCCCGCATTATAGATCTCTCCTTCCACATGTAATTGTTCACCAACGGTGATTGGGCTAGGATAAATAGTCCAATGACTAAATTGAATATCAGCCTCGGGAGGAGGATCACCAACGTAGATAGTCATATCTCCATCCATAAAAAAATTATCGATGGGGATGACTGCTTCATTGATCACAGCGTAAAAATCACTGTAACCCTGTTGGTTAACCAGTTCAAAAGGCTGACCAAAATCAGCTACCTGCACATTGGAATGATAAACACCATCAGACTCAGTTCTATCTGCCCTTACGATAGGCCTAATAATTCCTGAGCCTTCACCAGAGTTATATTCTAGCCCTTCCTGAAATCTAACATGCTCATTGAGTTCAGAAAAAACTGGAAAATCATCCAGGACAACCTTGCCAAACGATCGACTACTATTACCATCTTCAGCTGTTAGATTAACAAGGTCAACTGGTTGACCGTTAGAAGCATAACGTGCCTCAGCCATATAACCATCCCAGAAAAAATAGTAATAGTTTGTGCCATCGCTAAAATCCTGACGGACATTGCCACCAATCGGGTATTCATCGTAAGTAGGTGCACCAAAATTAATCCAGCCATGCTTATTTATCCAAAGATCCCAGAAAGCATCTTTGAGTAAATTAACTGACTCGCCAACACCTGCTTTACGAATCAAAGCAGTATAAGGTAGCTCACAGCCATTGTCATGACCAAAAAAATCCTGAATATACATGCCATTTTGCTCATGCACCCATTGATCATAGGGTCCATTATCCCAAGGATTACCCAAATTATACCCCTCGCTGGATAATTGATTATACTTATCCAAAAAGGCCTGCGAAATTCCATCATCATGCCAACCATCAGCAAAATAACCAACTTGTGAAGAGCCAACTGGGTGATCAGTAATAAAGTCAGATGGATCATACCAGTCATCTACAGCACACTCGTCTATAGAATAACCTTGATATGCCCAACCACCATTACATGTATAAGTTGGCGTATCATTATAACTCCACTTATGCATGCCAAAATGTACATGCGGTATATAATTACCACCATTATCACCAGTAGCAGCTACATAACCAATTACTTGGCCACGAGTCACTTCCTCACCCAAGCTTACTTCTAAGGTTGTTGCGAGCATATGTGCACACAAAGATACCACATGTTCTCCTGATGGCAATCTATGTTCAATTAATGCTATGCCTCCATAACCAGCGCTAGAGTTAGCCCTTCTAACTATTCCGTTTGCACATGCATAAATAGGGGTTGTAACTGACATGGCATAATCTTCAGCTAAATGATATTCATCATCATGATAACAAGCACCGAATATACCAAAATCACAGGTTTGACTAGGGTTACCATCAAAAGGCATTTGAAACCCGTCTGCCACAGGAACAGGCTGTGCCCAAACATTTACGCTACCTAAAAACAATACAATACCCACAACAATGGCTTTAAAAAAATACGACGTCTTCATGATTGACTCCTTTTTCTTGGTTCGACAAAATAAATTTGCCTTTTTTGTTAAAGAACGATTCTGACTAAACTTATAGCCAAAGAAAAACAGACCAAAAAAATCATCTGGCCTGTTCTTCTTTGTTTATAAAATTACTTAATTTACAAAACTATATTTTTACTATTTTTTATTACTTAATTTACAAATTTAAAAACTATTTGAATGTTTCAATTATGGCTAAATCTTCTTTTGAAAATTGACCATCTTCATGTCCATGAATACCAATTGCAGATGTTATCCATAAATAATAATCACTTTTTTCTATTAATGCCATTTCAAAATCTTTTTGCACAGAAAATATATTTCTACTTCCGTCAATAATAGGTAGGTCGATAACCAATTTATCATCAATTAAATATCGAACAATAACTCTATCAGAACTATGGCTAATTTTAATATAATTTTTATCAACGAATAATTTTTCTAGATAAGACAAAGGTGAAACTTCTTCTTTTTCAATAACCGCGAGATACATATTTTCAATATATAGCTGACTCTGCTCATTATTACTATATGGCTCTAATACAACTCGCATTAAAGAAGGATGCTTAAATTCAAAACCATACTGATCACTCTTATAAGTCACCCAATCACTAGTATCTATTTCAGTGTCTATCTCTTCTTCAGGAGGAGTAACCCTGTCCTTGTTCTCTTTATTAGACAAAATAAAACCTAGCCCCAAGACTAGGATTAAGATGATTATCAAGATGATTATATTTTTTCTATTCATAATGTTTAACATATTTAGCCTGTCACGCCTCCAATAAAATCTATGGTGCGGGACCCCGCCGAGCGAAGCTCGAGCGTGGGTTTTTCTTTGATTGTAAATTGATTTAATTTACAAAATCATGTCCTTGCTGAATTTTATATTTTATTTGTTAATTTATAAATTTAAAACTACTAATTATTTTCGACTCTTCAACAATAAGCTCATCACTAAATCCAATTATATAATGTTTATCATCACTAATAATAAAAATTGTGCCCCTGTCTATGCCTATGGCCGTGGTTCCTTTTAATAACGTAGCTTTAATGTTACCAATGTAATAATCACTTTGTTCAAAAATTATAGCCAAAGATGTGCCGTCACGCAATATATCGGAATTATTATAATTATATATAAATTGATCTAATGTTTTGTCTGTTTCTTTAACAATTAAAGATGTGCCTCGTTGAGGCCATGGAAGATTAGCTAATATATAAAGTGCACCGTCACGTTCTTCTATGTCCAGATGAATTGGATACATAAACTCAATACCAAATTCTTCATCTCTAAAAACCTTCCAATCGCTCGTATCAATTTCAGTAATTTCTTCTGAAACATTTATTTTTTTATCATCCTGAGCGTCAGGCCACGACGAGCTCAGCCGAGTCGTCGAAGGATTTTCTTTATTAGACAAAATAAAACCTAGCCCCAAGACTAGGATTAAGATGATTATCAAGATGATTATATTTTTTCTATTCATATTTCGCTTTTCTTATCATCTTAGTTTTTAAAGCCGTCCTATTTTTAAGACGTCGTGAATACTATCGACGGCTAAGTTATAATTCAACTTTACTTGACTACAAAACTATTGTCAAGCACCCTGCTATTCGTATCAAGAAAAGCTACTACTAGGTATTATTATCAATAATATCATAAAAACCTACTAAAACAAGCCTTTCCTTGACAACTTACTGTTTTAATGCTAGTATACAAAAGTTCTGTTACTAAAAAATTATGCAAAATATCTTACATATTATTCAGATTGTCATCTCTATTCTGTTGATTATCTTGATTTTACTCCAACAAAAAGGCGCCGGTTTAGGTGCTGCTTTCGGTGGTGAAAGTGCTGTTTATCGTACTAAACGAGGAGCAGAAAAAATCGTTTTCGTAGCCACTATCGTTTTGAGTATTTTATTCTTCTTATCAGCTCTAACTAACTTATTTATTTAGTTAGCTGTATATTTTTTTAAAAATTAAGATGGAAAATATATAAAATCCCTCTTACAAATCAAGAAAAATTCATTATTTTGGTTGCAAAAAAAGAGCAAAACATCTTTGCTTAGTATTTTTTCTTGGTTAAAAGCTAGTAAAAATAAAATTTTTACTAAACAGAGTGAAGATATTAACCAAAAAATATTAACTCGGCTTCAAAGTAAAAGAATACCTAGTTGGTCACAAATAAAACAATTGCCAAAAATACTAAACAAAAATGAAAAAATTAAATTAGGCGTTGCTTTAGCGGTATTTTTATTAGCTACAATAGGATTGTTAAATAATTTATATAGACAAAATTCTATCATCGTTGCTACTGAAGGCGGTACTTATACCGAAGGATTGATTGGTTCACCAAATTTAATCAATCCAATTCTAGCAACTTCTGATGTCGATCGAGATTTAGCACGTTTACTATTTGCTGGTTTAATGAAAACCGACGCTCAAGGAAATATCGTACCAGATTTGGTCAATAACTATACTGTTGATGCCGAGCAAAAAATATACACCTTTGAATTACGTTCAGATATCTATTGGCATGACCATGAACCAATTACCGCCGATGATATTATTTTTACCGTTAATAGAATAAAAAATCCTGAATTTAAGAGTCCTTTACAAAATAGTTTCAATGGCATTTCAGCCACTCGCATCAATGATCAGACTGTTCAATTTGCTCTGACAGAAGCATTTGCACCTTTCTTGTCTATTATGACTATTGGTATTTTACCAGAACACCTCTGGTATAGTATTCCTGTCTTTGGTACCGAATTAGCTGAGCTAAATAAAAAACCAATCGGCTCTGGACCATATCAATTCCAATCGTTAATTAAAGATACAAATGGTAATATCAAAAGCTATACTTTGACTGCTTATGATCAGTATCATTTAAATCGTCCTTATATTGATGAATTAGTTTTTAAATTTTATCCTGATTTTGATATCGCAGCAGCAGCATTACAAAATAAAAATGTTAATGGTTTAATTTATCTACCGCAAAGTTATAAATCAGAAATAAAAAATAAGGAAGTAGTGATCAAAAATCTACAATCCCCTCAATATACTGCACTATTTTTCAATCCTAACAATAATGAATTGTTAGCTGATATTGAATTTCGAAAAGCATTGGCTACTAGTATAGACAAAGAAAGGATTTTAACCGAGGCTATCAGCAATGATGGGCAAGTAATACACTCGCCAATCTTACCTGGCAGCTTGGGTTATGACCCAGAGATCAAAGATGTAGAATATGATCCAAATGTAGCCAAAAGTATCTTAGACACACTAGGATGGGGAAAAAATGACGAAAGCGATTGGCGTCAAAAAGATGAGGTTGATTTAGTTGTAAAATTAACTACCGTTGATCAAGATGAGAATATCAAAACTGCTTCTATCATCAAAGAAGCCTGGGAGGCTCTAGGTATAAAAACTGAATTAGTTATTATCTCTAAAAATAAAATTCTCCAAGACATAATCAAGCCAAGAGATTATCAAATATTAATTTTTGGAGAAATTATGAACTCAAGTTCTGGTCCATATCCATTTTGGCATTCTAGTCAGATCAAACACCCTGGATTAAATCTAAGCGTCTTGACTAACAAAGACATCGACACCAGTTTAGAAAATATCCGCCAAGCTAAAAACGATGTCAGCAAACAAGAGTCATTAATAACGTTCCAACAAAAATTATTGGCAGAACATTTTGCTATTTTCTTATACAATTCTA
>JABIAL010000009.1 GCA_018653315.1 bacterium | reverse complement strand
TAATTTTTAATTATGAAAAAATATTTTTTTATTTTATTGGTAGCTAGTTTTTTCTTGACTGGTTGCGGTTCATCAGATGATAATCAAGAAATGACCGCTTTAGAGTTAGAAATATTTGAAGCACAAATGCAAGTAGAAGAAGCAAGACAGTTTGCTGAGATGGAGATGTTGGAAATAGAAAGGTATAATCAAGAAAATAATATTGATAGTGGATACTTAACAATTCCTGATGATAAAGAGTTAACAGAAGACGAGATTGAATATTGGGAAGAAGAAATTGCTCGTCGTGAATTTGAATTAGCTGGCTGGATTAGTTTTTCTGAAGTCGTTAAACATAACACGGCTGATGATTGTTGGTTGGCAATAGGTGGTCAAGTGCTTGATGTTACCGAATATATCAATTCTCATCCTGGTGACCAGGCTATTGTGCAGGGGTGTGGTCAAGACGCTACTATATTATTTGAAACTCGTCCGACAGGATCGGGCACTATACATTCGGATACAGCCTATGCTTTATTTGATGAATATTATGTAGGAGAATTACAATTATAATATTAGCTTTAATTAAATTTGACCATTTTTTTAAAATCACCTATATTAAAGGTGATTTTTGTACACTACAACTAGCAAACAGCAGGAGAAAGGAAAAGAACTATGTTTGACTCACAAGAATTTGCGATTATAGGAGGCACTGGCAATCACGATTTAGATGCCAAGGTTTTGCATTGGATTAATCAATGGGGAGGATGTCATTTAAAGTTTCACCACCTGGATATGGATATATTTTCAGATGGAGAGGATGATTTTAATATTGAAGGTAGTGAAAACTTAACTGGTCGGCATGTGATTGTTTTTCAGAGTATGTATAACATGAGGCTTATGAATCAATTCTTGACGCTAGCCTGGTCTGCCAAAACTGAACATGGAGCAAAATCCATTATTGGTGTGGTGCCGTTTTATATGTACCGTCGTCAAGATCATCCAGAGAAATCTGAAGAGATTCAGCGCAATCTTTGGTTGGCTCATCAAATGGCCGCAAACCATGTTGATAAGTTAATTCTTTGTGACATCCACTCTTTAGTCACTATGAAAAATTGTGAGAAAGAGGGGATTGAGGTTTGGAATGTTGATCCTACGCAAGCTTATACAAGTCAGATTCAGGTTTGGGCTGAGCTTGCTCGTCAAGAGATGAGAGAATTTTATGTTCATTCTCCTGACTTAGGTTCAGTTGCACGCAGCCTAGTATTAGCCAGAGCATTAGATGCTAAGTTGGCAGTTACTCCTAAGCATCGTTTGCCAACAGGAGAGGTGGAAATCATTAAAGACACAGGGCTCATCAAAAGATTGTGCAGACAACATAAAACAAAGCGTATTGTTGTTGATGAGGACTTAGTGGGCGCTACTGTGGTCTTGTGTGATGATGAAATTTCTACTGGCAGCACTGCTAAGCTAAACGCGCAACGATTAGTTAAGGAGATCGGAGTACATGAGGTATTATTTTATGCCTCTCACGCAGTTTGCACGCCAGGTTGGAAGCGAGTTTTGGTAAAGGGAAACGCCTTTACACGTATTTTTCTGGGTAATACCATTCCTCGTGGTTATGAGAAGGCTACTGGTGGCAAGATCATTGAGGTTGATTTGTCGCTAGAGATCGCTCGACAACTTTTTTTGGTAATGCATCAAGCCGTGGCTTGAATTCAATCAACTGCTTAGTTTATCCCGTTGCTGTAGAGGCGACGGGATTTTTTTATTATTTATAATATGTTAAAATATACTTAGGTTAATTAAACTAAGCTAAATTTTATGATGGACAAAATAAAAACTTTTTATCATCGTCGTAGAGATTGGGTATGGTTAGTGATTGCTATTGTTATTATTATTGTGGCTACCGGTAATTTTCCATCAACTAAATATCAAAATGCCACATCAAATAGCATGATTGGTTATGATGGCGGTGAAATGATGATGGAAGATAGTGCTATGGATGTCAAAAGTATGGGACGCGGTGCTATGATTGATGGTGATTTTATTGAGCCAAGCTCAATAGAGGATCAAGAAGAAAAAATTAGGAAAAATGCTTCTTTAAATTTAGAAGTAGAGAAATCTGATTATGTAGATATCAAATTAGCTGTAGATAGCTTAATAGATAAACACGAAGGATTTTATACTCACAAGAATGAATCGGTTACTACCCGTAATAATGCAGATTATTATACTTATCGTATAAATATAAAATTTAAAAAAGATGCTTTTGATAGCATCATTGAAGAATTTAGGGTTTTAGGTGAAATAAAATATTTTAGTATTAATGCATCAGATTTAACGGCGCAATATTATGACACTGCTGCTTATCAAGATGCTGCCAAACAGGTCAAGGCTCGTGTTCAGGCATTATTAGCCAGAGCTAACGACATTGAAGATATTATTAGTATTGAAACTAAGTTAGCTGATTTACAAAGGAGAATAGATAATTATCAAAGACAACTGACAAATATTGATCGGCAAACAGAATACTCACAATTATCATTAACAGTGACTGAAAAACTAGGATACACGCAATCATTTTATGAAATGACAAAGTTCAAACAATTATTTAAAAATGTAATTCAAAGCATTGATAATGTTTTTGTAAAATTTTCTCGTTTGTTTGGTTATTTATTAGTAATCTTTATTATCTGGTTGATTTATAGGGGAGTGAAGAGGTATAAAGCTAGACCAAGGAGAAGAATAGAAGAATAATTTATATTTTTAAAGCCACCTTATAATATAGGGTGGTTTTTTAGTTTACTTGACAAAAGATATTTTTGGGTATATACTCATAATAGGTTTAATAATTAACCAAAAATATTATGCCAAATAGAGACAAAACAGGGCCTTTAGGTAAAGGTCCAAAAACAGGCCGAGGTATCGGTTTATGTGATGATGATGCTAAGGTCCAGGATGATAGACCAAGACGTGGCTTAGTTAGAGGGCAAGGTATAGGCCGAGGTTTAGGTTTACAGGCCAACAGACGCAATAATGCCAAATAATAGAGGCCAGCGTCGAGGATTAGGTCGTCCTCGTTTGAATAGACGAGTACGATTTGATCCTATGGTGCGATATTTTAAGCCAAGAGGAGTACGAATGATTGACTTAGAAGAAGTTGTTTTAACTAATGAGGAAATAGAAGCATTGCGCCTAAAAAATATTAATGACTATGATCAAATAACTTGCGCTAAGAAGATGAATACCTCTCAGAGTACCTTTCAGCGTATTTTGAGTTTGGCTTATAAAAAAATATCCATTGCCTTAATTGAAGGCAAGGCTATTAAAATTGATGAGTAACAATCAGTTGGCTTTTATTTTTTTTGTGTTATAATAATCGATATGATGAAAAAAATATTTTTTAGTTTAGCTATTTTATTTTTACCATTTTTTACCATTTTACCAGCTCAGGCAGAAGATGCAGCGGTAAATATTTATTTTTTTAATTCTGAAGGTTGTCCGCATTGCGCTAAAGAAGAGATTTTTTTAGCTGATTTGGTTGAGCGATATTCAAATATTGAAGTGTTTGATTTTGAATTATCTAAGAGTTCGGAAAATCAGAAGCTATTTCAAGATGTCGGACAGTTTTTGCAAGCTGATATTTCTGGAGTGCCCTTTACTATCATCGGTAGACAATATTTTCCTGGTTATAGTGGTGATGAGACACATGGTGCAGCCATGGAAGAGGCTGTCTTGTATTGTTTGGATAATCCTTGTCCAGATGTTATGCAATCTATGTTCGAGCTTGAGTCATCTGAACAAATGAATCAAGAAATTTCTGGTAATTTAAATCTAGAAAAATTTAATTTACCTTTTTTTGGTGAAGTAAATTTAAAAACTTTTTCTTTGCCAGTTTTAACTATCGTTTTGGGAGCACTAGATGGTTTTAATCCTTGTGCTATGTGGGCTTTGGTATTTTTGATCGGTTTATTGTTGGGCATGAAAGATAAAAAGAAGATGTGGATTTTAGGTACAGCCTTCATTGTCACCTCAGCAGCAGTTTATTATTTATTTTTAGCTGCCTGGCTAAATGTTTTGTTATTTATTGGCTTGATTCTTTGGGTAAGATTATTGATAGCCATTGTCGCTCTAGGCGGAGGAGCTTATAGTCTCAAAGATTTTTTTACTAACAAAGACGCAGTTTGTAATGTTGGTGATATGCAGAAAAAGCAAAAGACTTTTTCTAAATTACGTAATATCGTAAAGAGTAATAATTTTTGGTTAGCTCTTGGTGGCATTATTGTTTTGGCCGTAGCCGTAAACATGATCGAACTTATTTGTTCAGCTGGTATTCCGGCAGTTTATACGCAAGTTTTAATTATGAGTTCTTTGCCAACTTGGCATTATTATATGTATATTTTGTTATACATTGTTATTTTCATGTTAGACGATTTAATTATCTTCTTTATTGCCATGATTACCTTGCAGGCTACTGGCCTTACTACGAAGTATAGTAGATTTTCTAGATTGATCGGCGGTATCCTGATGATTTTAATTGGTCTATTATTAATTTTTAAACCAGGCTGGCTAATGTTTGGTTAAGCTATATAGATTATTAGTTATTGACACATAAAAAATCGTCTGTTAATATAATTTTTGTGTTTAGTTCTTTTCGGAGGTATAGCCAAGTGGCAAGGCAGAGGTCTACAAAACCTTCATCGCTGGTTCGATTCCATCTACCTCCGTTTTTTTGCGCGCGTAGCTCAGAGTTGATTACTATAGGATAGAGCGCCTGCCTGACACGCAGGAGGCCGCGGGTTCGAATCCTGTCGTGCGCACTAATAAGCGCCGTCTATTTATAGGTGGTGCTTTTTTCTTTTCTTTCATTTTTTTGTTATAATGTATTTATGGAACCAATACCTTTTCGTAAAGATTTTGTGCATCATCAAGATTCTAAGTTATCTGAAAATATCAGAGAGCTGATTTTTGGGATGGAAGATGGAATGGTTTCTACTTTAGGGGCAGTGACAGGAATTGCTGCCGGTACTGGTGATCATAAAATAGTTATTGTTGCTGGGTTAGTAGTAGTAGCTGTCGAATCTATTTCTATGGGAGTTGGTTCATATATTTCCAATCACTCGGTCAAACAATTAGAAAAGCGTAAACTATATGAAGAGGAAATTGAGGTCAAAAAATACCCCGAAGCGGAGCGAGCAGAGTTAGCTGAAATGTATATTGAAGATGGTTGGCCAAAAGATATGGCTATAAAAATGGCCGAGGTAGCAGCCAAGGATCACGATTTAATGCTTAGAGAAATGGCTTATCGAGAATTAAATATTGATATTAATAAAGATATTAATCCGAGTCAAGGAGCGATAGTAATGTTTTTTTCATATATTATTGGTGGCGCCTTTCCTGTTTCCGTTTATTTATTTTTGCCGATCATTCAGGCTCAATATGGAGCGATTATGTTTACCTTATTCGGTTTATTTATTTTAGGAGCTTTTACTACTAAATTCACTAAATTAAAATGGTGGAAATCAGCTCTACAAATGGCGGCTTTAGGTGGACTGGCTTCAGTAGCTGGATATTTAGTCGGGCGTCTAGCAGATTTTATATTTTAAAATAAAAAATTTGATAAGCAATAAAAAATCACCTAAATTAAAGGTGTTTTTTCATTATAAGCTTATTTATTAGGGTTATTTTTTAGTTTGACAAAATAGTGTGTTTTTGGTATGTTATGATGTTAAAATAGATCTTTGATAAATGACAGCTGAGCTTACATGCTCTTGACTGTCTATATGACTTAACAAAAATGATGCAGATTTGAAAGGAATCTGTTTTGAATATTGCAAAAACTGAGCTTGAAACTGTTGAAGAAAAAGACAATCTTCATAATTTTGAAAGGGTTGAGACATGAGAAACCTCATTTCCGCTATCATCTTGTTGTTTTGGTGTGTTACATCTGAAGCGGTGCTTCAGATTGACGTTCAGAGCAACAACGCAATTCTTAATTGGGATGTTGAACCTGGTGCGAACCACTATTTGGTTCAATCTAGTTTAAATTCCCATGATTTCAGTATCTATGAGGAAGTGGTAGTGACCACTAATTCTTACACTTGGCCGATGCAAGGTAATCAAATGTTCTTTCGGGTTATTCCTGTTAAGAACTTTGTTTCGATCACTGCTAAACGTACCACCTTCATGCCGGAGAATGGGCGTTTGTATATCGATAGTTGCTATGTAACAGTCGAACGAGAAGGATTGGAGCAGGCCTATCGTATGATCAGATCTGATCGGGAATTCGTCGTTAAGAACAACACTAAATTAACTTGGAAGGATCAAGTTTTCGAGTCCAAGAAGTCAATCACCACTTTCAACGGTGATCCGTCGAGTAATATCGATAATGGTTATTTTCAATTTCTTGGACAGAGCTTTGACTATTTGTCCTGGGCTGATGCCAATGGTTGGTCGGTGGAGGATGCGGGTAATAAATACATCATCTCGAATGTCACTGACACTCTAGTGGTTGATGTTGCTACAACTTTATTAACTCACAGAACCTCCCAGTATGGTGAAAAAACTTTCAAGACGGAATTTATTTGGCAGTATGTCGGAGGCGTACCAGTTCTTTGGCACGTAAATCGTTTGGAATACAGAGCCGATAGCTTACATCAATTGATACGCGAAGAGTATTCGGATTGGGTTATTAACCCAGAGATCACTATTAATGTGGTTCCAGATGAATACCCTGACGTTTCAATATCGGCCATGCCTCAATTCCCTCTCGAAACAGAACCAATACTGAGTAATTGTCCAGTCAGACGGTATGCTGAAGATTTTTCCGTTGCCATGCCAGTGCATCTGAGAGAGCAGGTTTCATGTAGCCAATGTCATGTTTCCTCACCACAAGGATTTATTCTCTTGCATGGACTCTCAAGTAGCCCATCCGTTTTGGATCCTTTAGAGTTTTTCATCCAAGAGAATTTTACGGACGATATTGTATATCGTCCATTTATGCCACATGATTTCACAGTGCCACAAATGATAGACTCACTCGTATCTAGGATGAGTCAATTTGGAGCAATCCAGTGGATGGGCATAGGTCATTCTCAAGGAGGATTAGTCGGAAGAGCGCTTGCACAAAGTAATATTCTCTCGCAGATACTAGTGCTTGCTTCTCCACAACAAGGATCTCCTGTAGCGAAGTCTGAGAATGTTGATTACGCTATGTGGATTTTCGATGATCTCAATTCAAGCTTGAATTCCTGTGATAACTGGTTTGGTTGGGTGACAGATGTCTTCTCTGACGCTAGTTCAAATCTTGGATCAATGAGATCAGAGATTGGATACATTCTCAATTGCGGTTCGATCCCCGATCTTAGGCCGGATTCAGATTTTATCGCAGATTTGAATTCCGACACGACCGCAGTTCCTCATAGGACACTAAAGGCAATTTTTGACCGAAGTAATCCAGTCAAAGGTCTTTGGGCAGGAGCAACCACAAACTATGAGTTTCCATATCCTTTAGAGGAAATGGACAACATCAGAACCTCCAATTTTAATACGATTCAGTCCAATTGGAATGATTGGATTGATGACTGTGAAACTTGGACCTGGATTGACCCAATTAATTCACTACGTCATGATCTAGAACAACTTGAATCTCGTTGGAGAGATAATGTTGTTGAAGGTGTTTGGCAAGAAACAAGAACTGAACCCTTCTACACTTATCATGCACCAGGCACGTGTTTTTATTGTACTGTGCAACCCACTTGTTATGCAGCACAACCTGAACCACCTGCTCGTGAGTTTTATTGTGAATCAACCGTCGAACAAGATGGTTCGATTCTATGGTGCTGCGATGAAGAGGGTGGCTGTAATGGCTTGTACAGATGTTATAGGTATGATCTTGTGGTGGAGGTAATCTATCATGAAAACGATGGGATTGTACGTACATCTGAACAAGACTATGGTGATGGATGGCCGATTGACGCAGTTGATCATTTGAGTGCAACACGGTCAACGGCATTTAATCAGGACATCTACGAAACGGTCCAACTTTGGAGGCCATAATGAAATGGTTTATTCCCATGTTCTTATTACTACTCCAAGTATGTTCCTGTAGTGGGCCTACTAGTAGTAATGAGGACAAAGGATGGCAGACGTCGATTCCTTTGAATTCTTACAATTCAACTCCGCCGATCATATACAATGATTTGGTCGTTGTACAACTTGTTGATTCCCTCTGGGCATTAGACAAGGATTCAGGGCATGTTGAATGGAGTTTGAAATTACAGGATGGCAGAGCTGTCACTTACACTGTGCCACAATATGACAACTATGCATTTTATTGTGGCAAACGAGAAGTTTACAAAGTGGATCTTGAAACCGGCATGATTGTTTGGGAGTTTCAAACAGCATCCACCACGGATGTTCGTCATCTCTCGATTGATTCTGAGTATTTGCACTTTGGAACAGCCTCAGGCGCTTACTACCAGATTAATCTTGAGACTGGACAACTTGCTAGTTATTTCATGATCAGTGGTGAAAATGTTATTTCAGCAACTGCTCATGAGGACAAAGTCTTCATTTGTTCGTACAGTCCAGCTACTTTTTCTGGACATTTGACTTGCTTGGTTGATGGTGTACTTCTCTGGAGTAACGAAACTTCAGGCATTGTATCAAAACCAGCATTCTATGACGGCAAGGTGTTTGTCAGTGAAAATCCGAGCTCTACTGTGGCTTATGAAGTGACAACAGGGCTCGAGCTTCATCGCTACAATGGCTATAGTCATCCTCAATTAAGTCCTATCATTGAAGATGATTGTCTTTATCTCAGTGCTCCAGAGACAATTACAAAAATTGATTTGAACAATAATCAAATCATCTGGACAGTTCGAAATGGCACCAAGTATGATTTGGTATCAGACACTGATCAGTTTTTTGTGAGATTTGCTTCACGTATTCGAGGGTACTTTAAACAATCAGGTGAAATAAATTTTGAGTATTCTCCTGAGGATGAGGCGATATCTGCACCTTGTTACGATGAAGGCATTATCTACTTCATTGGCGGCGCGCATGTCTATGCATACGTGCCTTGAATGTTAGGTCATATAAACACCCGGTTCTCTTAAGGAGGGGACCGGGATTTTTTATATTTTTATTATTTTTTTGTTATATATTGACAGATTTAGTACATGGGAGTAAGTTAAATTATTATGTTCATTTCATTCTAAATACAAAACTTGACCATTTTTTAAGCTGGTCAATAAATCAACTATATTGCTTTGGCAATATTAACTAGTTCATGCACTACTAGCTCTAGTTAAATATTAATTAAGAAGAGGAGAATTCTCATGGATTCCCCAAACAAATCGTTCCAAAAATGGGGCGCATTACTTGCCATTGTAGGTGGACTAATGGCCATTTTTTATGGCTGTTCAAATCCGGTTTCATCGGATAAACAGTCATCTTCGGGAGAAATTGTTCAGTCTTTCATTACAGATGAGAACAGTTGCTTTGATCAATTAGGTTGTGTCAAGCAAAAAGAGTGGGGACAGGTCCACACGCAAACGTGTTTGGATTTTTATCCCTGGTTATTTGATCAAGCGCTGCCTTATATCGAGAAGCAGATCGATCAAAAAACGATGAAGCCAGATGAGGCTTGGAAGTACATTGGCGATGAATTCTACAAGCGGTATAATCATGATTTCTTAACCATTGAAGAAACCGAGGGGTTGATGAAAATGGTTGGGTCTGATGAAAACCCGATGCGTGACTTTCAGTCGACAATAGATCAAGCTGTTGTAGAAAATTGGTCAATTGACACGTTTTCAATAGCGGTCTCTGATTTTGCCAATAGCCTGAATGTCATCAATGGTGAGCACGAGCAATTAATGATTCAAGTTGAGCTTCTAGTTTCCAGTTTTTATGTTTGGCAAGAAGTTGAACAACTAAACGGACTAGGTGAAGCAGGTTTTGTTATTGGTTGTGATGGCTTAGGACTAGGTCTTGGTGGTCCTGGTGGAGCAGCAGCAGCAAGTATCGCTAGTTGCGTGGTCCTGATAGCCTATTATACTTGGTTTGCCTAAGGCAATCCAGAACTCTATCTCTGAAAAATGAGGTAAGGAGAAATTATTATGAAGTCCATTTTGTGTTTACTAATCCTCTTGGCTATGTCTGTCGGGCAAGTGTTTGCTCAGACTAACATCAGCAGTGAACATTTTGTCAATTCAGAAAATGACATTGTTCACGAGGGTGATTGCAGTGTACGTATTCTGCTGGCAGATATGTCTAGTGAGGATATTGAGACCATAAAGGCTCTTCTTGACCGGAAATGTGATTTTGCTTCTCTGCCCCAGAACGTGCAGAAGGAGTTTTTTGAACAGTATCCAGTCTTAATGAGTCAGGCGACCTTTGATAAGATCATCTATGGGACAGCTATGGCCACATGCATTGTTTTTGCTTTACTTATGTAGGAGAATTCCAATGAGCGATTTTAAAAATCGCTTTCGTTCGGATAAGGTATTCCGAAAGAAGGTGTTATCTTACATGATTTCCGCATTAGTCTGTGCTGGATGTATAATCTTTGCGCTTTTCTTTCCGTTTGAGAGAATATAGCGAACAAAACAACATTACCCCCGTCTTCTAAAGAAGATGGGGGTTTAAATTTTATTGACAAAACTAGGTTTTTTATTCAAATTATTTTATATTTAAATTAGGTCAATTATTAAAACACCTTCACCGCCTTGAGCAAATTTGCCAGGCTGTATTTTTTTTACTTGAGGATGAGAGCTTAAATATTTTTGTAGTAATGGCTTAATAATAGCTCCGTTTTTTGAATGTTTGCCTTGGCCCACAATAAAATTTATTAGTTTATAATCATTTTCTATGGCTTGTTTAATAAATTCATCAGTTAGTTTAATAATTTCAGGTCTATTTAAAATACCTGAATTATGAAAATCAAATTCAGCTTGTGGTTTATTTAATTTGGCGTATTTATTAGACATTGTGCTATATTTTTTTGAAATATTCTTCAGCTGCCTGTTTAGTAGCAAAGTGCAATGTATGTTGAATTGCTGCTATCGATGCACCTTCTTGTTTTAAATTGTAGGCTAGAGTATGTCGTAGTGTCTGTGGAGTAATTTTTAAAATTGGTTGCATCGTTCTAGCATATTTTTCCAAAATTCTTTCGGCTGAACGAATAGATATAGGTAAGTGTTTATTAGCACCTTTTTGTGCTCGATCAAAATTGATAAATAAATAAGGATTTTCATCTGATCTTTGAGCCAAGTATTTTAAAAGATAAAATTTTGTAGTAGTAGATATTGAAGCTTCTATTTTTTTTAGTTTGAGGATATTTTTTTCTAGATTTAGGTCACTTTTTTTAGTTTGAGTTAGCTGGCCAACTTTAAGACCAGTACAATAACCAAGTTCTAATAATATCTTGTCCCGCAAACCCAGCAAGCTCTTATTTTTTAGAGGGGCATCTAGAAATTGTTTCAATTGGTTCTTATCTAAGACTTCTATGTTTTGTTTTTCAGCTGTCAGTAGATCAAATTGCCAATTTATTTTTTTAAATTTAAACCAGGCATTTAAAATTACTAATCTTAAGTTAATAGTAGCTACTTTGGGATAAGTTTTTAATAAATACCCATAATATTTTTTGTAATTAGCACTAGTATTTTTTTTATCTCCCTGCCACTGTAAAAATTGTTCAAGATGCCATAGGTATATCTTGATAGTTTTAGCTTGTAGCTTTTTTTGCTCTAAATATTTTTTGTAGCTTTTTAATTTTTGTGTCATATAATATTATTGTAGCATAATAAGGTAAAATAAAAAGCTCCCGCAGACTTTGTTGTCTTTGGGAGCATATTTGATGACTAATGTGCTTAGTCTAATTCTCTCCGGCGAAATTCGCGAGATGTACTGCGCATTTCAAGAAGTTTTTCATTTGTCACCAATAGATCGAACTGTACGGCCTCTCCCTTTCTTCGGCGAAGTTCAGGAGAAAATTTACGTAATTTTTTGATCGCTTGGTCTTTTTCAGTTTCTGCAAGCGCTGTTTTGATCTTAGAATCATCCAAGATATTTTCTGTTTTTTCGGACATGATAGCCTCCTAGATTGGCTCTGGTGATGATTGATGGAACTATTAATATCTTAATTTAGTATATTTTTGGTATTTTGTCAATAGTTATGTGTTTTAGATCTAATATTGACTTTTTATAATAAAAATGTTAATTTACAGAAGTATTTTATAAGTAATTCCCACTACTGGGCTTGGCCTGACAATTAGATGAGGCATGACTCGGAGTAGGGAAAAAAGGAAAATTATGTTAGATAAAAAAAAGAAGTTAAAAGTAGTAGAGAAGTTTCGTACTCATAAAAACGATACAGGTTCTACTGAAGTACAGGTCGCTATTTTGACCGAAGAGATCAAAGAATTGACCAATCATTTAAAAACACATAAAAAAGATTTTTCATCTCGTCGTGGTTTACTTGCAAAGGTTGCGCTACGTCATAAATTGTTACGTTATCTAGAACGGGAAGATGATAAGCGTTTTATTAAACTAGTAAAAGCTTTAAAATTAAAAATTGCTAAAAGAGAACTGCAGTATGAGGATGGTTTTCCTGGCAATAAAAACGCTAAGAACAAAAAAGAAGAGGTAGAAGATAAAAAAGAATAAAAATATTTTAGTCCTACCCCTTTGTGGGTGGGGCTATTGGTTTATTTTAAGATAATTAATTAAAACATTAGTTGGTCAACAAACGATAGACTATTAGTTGCAATGAATGCTAATTAACGGTCTAAGGCTTGTATGATCAGCTACTGTTAAAAAGGAGTTGACATTATGTCTAAAACAAAATTTACCACCGAGATTGGTGGTCGCCAACTAGAAGTAGAAGTTGGTAAATTAGCTAAGCAAGCACATGGTTCATGTACAGTTACTTATGGGGAAACTGTTATTTTAGCTACGGCAGTTACTTCTCGTCAGCCACGAGAAGGAATTAGTTATTTCCCTTTGATGGTAGATTATGAAGAACGTCTTTATGCTGCCGGTAAGATCAAAGGATCTCGTTTTATCAAACGTGAAGGTCGGGCAACTGACGAAGCAGTATTAACTGGTCGTTTAATTGACCGTTCTATCCGCCCATTGTTCAACGAAGCAAGTCGTAATGACGTCCAAGTCGTTATTACTGTTTTGGCTTATGATGGCATTAGTGATCCGACGTTTCCAAGTATGCTTGGAGCTTCAATTGCCTTGGCTATGTCTCCAATTCCATGGAATGGACCATTGGCTGGATTAAGTGTCGGTCGTGTAGGTGAAGAATGGGTGATTAACCCTACAGTAGAAGCAAGCGCTAAGAGTGATTTAGAATTATTTGTTTCTGGCTCTGCTAGCGAGGTTATTATGATTGAAGCTGGTGGCCAAGAAATTTCTGAAGCGGATATATTTACCGGTATTCAGTTTGCCGGAAAGCATATCAAAAAAATGGTTGGCTTTATTGATGATATTATCAAAAAAATTGGTGTACCAAAAGCAGAGGCAGTTATTGATGAAGAATTAAAAGCCGAAAGAGATCAAGTTACTAAAAAAGTAGAAGACTTTTTAGCTACTCAAGATTTGACTAGTTGTTTTCATGCAGATAAATCAAAAATGAGAGAGGCTATTGTTAAAGTTGAAGAAGAATTAGGCGCTATCTTAAAAGAAGACAATGAAGTTAGTAAGGATATGCGTTCAACGGGTCTAGCTATGATGGATGAAGCTCTAAATAAAGCATTTAAAGTTTTGGTTTTAGAAAATAATAAACGTCCAGACGGAAGAGCTTTTGATGAAGTTAGAACTCTGACAACTGAGGCTGGATTATTGCCACGTATTCATGGCAGCGGTTTATTCTCTCGTGGTGAAACTCAAGTTTTGTCTATTGTTACTTTAGGTTCTCCTGGGGATGAGCAAACTTTAGATACCATGGAAGAATCTGGTACCAAAAAATACATGCACCACTATAATTTTCCAGGATATTCTGTGGGAGAGGTAAAACCTTTACGTGGACCAGGGCGTCGTGAAATTGGACATGGTGCTTTAGCTGAAAAAGCTTTGATTCCAGTATTACCAAACAATGATGAGTTCCCTTATACTATTCGTGTTGTAAGTGAAGTGTTAGGATCAAATGGTTCATCTTCACAAGCTTCTATTTGTGGATCTACTTTATCTTTAATGGATGCTGGTGTGCCTATTAAGGCTCCGGTTGCCGGTATTGCTATGGGATTAGTATTGAGTGATGACGATCCAAAAAAATATCAGATATTAACTGATATTCAAGGCATCGAAGATCACTCTGGTCATATGGATTTCAAAGTAGCTGGTACCAAAAATGGAATTACAGCTATCCAATTAGATATTAAATCAGATGGTATTAGCTATCAGGTGGTAGAGGAGACGTTAGTAGCTGCTAAAGTAGCTCGTGAGAAAATTTTGGATGTTATGGCTACAGCTATTGCTGAACCAAGAGCGGAATTATCTCAATACGCTCCTCGTATTACTACTATGCATATTGATCCAGAAAAAATCAGAGACGTTATTGGTTCTGGTGGTAAAATTATAAATGAAATTATTGAAAAATGTGGTGTTGCCATTGATATCGAACAAGATGGTCTAGTGATGATCACGGGATCCGATCAAGAAGGCGCTACTAAGGCTGAAGAATGGATCAAAAACATTGTTCGTGAAGTTGAAGTTGGTGAAATTTTTGAAGGACCGATTATAAAGATAGTTACAGATCGAAACAAAGGCACAGACATCGGAGCGATCGTAGAGTTAGGACCAAACAAGGATGGTATGGTGCACATTTCAAACATAGCCCACGAGCGTGTTAACAAAGTTAGCGATAAAGTAAAAGTTGGTGACATCGTCAAAGTAAAAGTAATGGAAGTTGATAAAGAAAAGAATCGTATTGGACTTTCTATTAAAGAATTGTTGCCTCGTCCAGAGGGAATGACAGCTACTATGCCTCCAGCAAGAGGTAGAGATGATCGATCCCGAACAGGATCGAGAGATAAAAAACCATTTTTTAAGAAAAAATAATTTTAATGTGGATTTTCTACATTCTCTAAAAATCAAAAAAACTCCTTGGCCAGTGACTTATATGATAGCATTGGTAGTAGTTTTGATATCCTTAACTTGGTGGTTTTCAGTCAAGCCCGAGTTTTCGGCCTATAATTTTTTACCTGATAATACTACTTTTTATTATCAATGGACAGATAGGGATTGGCAGGTGGATCAACACACCATCATTTTTGATCGTGCAGTGCCTTTGGCTAAGATTGCAGATTTAGAAAATATTTTGGAAGTTATGATGGCTCAGATAGAGGAAGTTATTTGGTTTCAAACAGATAATATAAATGAAGACCATTATTTATTGCGTGTTGTTGGTAATTTAAGTAAAGAGGAGATAGAGTACTTAACTAAAGAAAATTCGGATTGGTTTTTTACTAGAATTAATGATCAAATATTGCTAATCACTAAACAAGAACAATTATCTGAACAATTATCTCCGGCATTAGTAAATAAATTACCAATGGCACAAAGACGGGTTGGAGAAAATATTTATTTTGACCCTACACAAGCACCAGAATTTTTAAATTCCTTAATACAGTATTTAAAAACTGATTTTAGTGAGCAGGAAATATTTTTACAATTAGATTTTGATGGTAAAACTTATCTGGTAGATATTTATCAAGTTAAAAATGAAGAAGATGAGACAGAAGACACTTCTTGGTCGCAAATTAGTTTACCTAAAAAGTTTCAAGCTGTTTTAGCGATAAATAATTTATCATTAGAGACGCAAAAATGGTTGAGTCAGTTTATTGTAGCTAAATTATTTGTTGATCTTCCGGGTTTTTATATTTTTGATGAAAATATTCTAAATAATTTGTGGCAAACAAGCTCATTAATTAAAATTGACGACCAACAATGGCTTTGGGTAGGGCACAATGACTGGCAAGAGTACATTTTTTCTTTATTACCCAATTTCACAACCAAAGAAGTTGCTAGGACCTTAGTCGATGGTACTTTATATACTGAATTAGTAAAAAATACCGAGTTAGAGTTTCAGAATTTTAGTTTAGGGGAACAAAGTTATTGGCAGATGGGAGATTTATTTGGAGTGCAGGTGAATGATTTGTATTATTTGAGTAATTCAGAGGCAAGTATTAAAAATATTTTACTTCATAGCAAATCAGCGACTGATTTTTGGCGAAATTGTAGTTTTAATTCTAGTAGCCTAGTAACTGATTGGGTGCATTTGGATGATAAGAGTATAGCTATCATTGGTTTAGGAGAGTATTTACCGAATAAAGTTGACCAACTTGATATTTTTGCTTATCAGAATCATTTAACTCATGGATATCGTCTTTGTTTTGAGTAAAATAAGTATTGCCTGCACTGAGCGTAGTCGAAGTGTGGATAAACTGTTGATAAATTAAGATGAAGTTTTGCTAATGTGTCAATTTATTTTATAACATAGTAAAATGTTTAGCTAATCTTAGGCGCTAATCAACATTGACATTCTTGTATTTCTATGATATAATTAAGTTGTTGATAAATAATAGTTCTTTTACAAACCTAGAGACTTGTTCGTTAAACAGTGTGTTAGTGAATAATTCTTTCCATTTTACTATATTTAAATTTATAAGACACCCTGACTGTCTTAAATCAAAAAACAAAAACAAAAGTAAAAAAAGGTTCATCCTCATTACAAAAAGATAATGGAGATCGATACCAAAGTATGGTAAAATGGCAGGCTTCTAGAGTCAGGACGAAGCGTCAACGTTTTTGTAAGTCAAAATCTTGCCAAACTCAACCAAAAAAGTTGAGCACAAGTGACTTATAGAGACAGTAGGCGCATCTCACCCAGTAAATCAAATTTAACGGGGCGCGGGATGCGCCTTTTTATTTGTTAATTTTTTAAAAAATATCACTAAAATTTGCCTTGATTTTAACTTGATTATTTGCTAAGATACAGTAGTTAAAAATAAATAGAAAATTTCCGGAATAAAATAATTTCGGGATTAGAAAGGTCAAAAATATGAAATTAGACGCAAAATCTATTGCTACTAGAAAGCAAGAATTACTAAAAAGGAAAGAAGAGCTTTTACAACAACTTAGCGTTGATGCTGTTAAGGTAACAGAGGATGATTATGATGCAAAGTTTCCGGACTTTGGTGATAAGGATGATGAGAATGCTGCTGAAGTAGCTGTTTTTGAAAAAAATTTATCCATGGAAAAAACCTTAGAGGTTTCTTTGTTCAATGTTAATAAAGCTTTGAAGAAAATCGAAGCTGGTAATTATGGTACCTGTGAAAAATGTAGTGCCCCAATTAATCCTAAGAGATTAGAGGCTTTTCCATCAGCTACCACCTGTATGACTTGTAAAAGAAAAGTATTATAACGATGTATAAATATTTCCTAAGCTTAATTGGTTTATTTATTGTTGATCGATTGACTAAGGTCTATTTTTTGAGAAATTCATCTTTACCTGGTGGTTGGGGTGAGTTTTTTAGTTTATATTTTAATCCAGATATTGCTTTTTCTATTCCTTTGGCTATTTTTATTATTTATCCATTGGTAATTTTGATTATAGTTGGCTTGATAGTTGCTTGGTGGAAAAAATTTAAGAAAAAACATATTTTACACTGGCCGCTTGCCTTGATTATCATCGGAGCACTTAGTAATTTGTTAGACAGGATAAATTATAACGCTGTTATTGATTTTATAAACATACCATTTTTTAGTGTCTTTAATCTCAGTGATATTTATATCACAACTGGTGTAATATGGATTTTATATTTTGAATTATTTTATAAAAAATATATAAAATTAAATAAATAAAAAATACACTATATAAAATAAAAAAACTTCGTTATGAAAACGAAGTTTTTTTGGTTGACAAAAATATACAGAGAGCATAAGATAGAAATGAAGAAGAAAAGTGAATGCGGGGGCATGGGTTAGTTTTTTTGTTTATATATAATGTATTTAAGCTGACACCGATCGCTTTTTTTCTTCGTTTAAGAATTAAGCGATTTTTTATATGTTTAAAATGCAGAAAATTTACACTGTAGCTCCTTTGGGTTTAGAGGGAATTTTGGTAGAAGTAGAAACAAATTTATCTCAACATTTACCACGGACAATCTTAGTAGGATTGCCGGATACAGCTGTTCAAGAAGCGCGTGAGCGAGTGTGGGCGGCGATCGAAAATAGTGAGCTACATTATCCTAGAAAAAAAGTAGTAATTAATTTAGCGCCAGCTCAAATTCGCAAGGAGGGCGGGGCTTATGATTTAGCAATTGCAATTAGTATTTTACAAGCCAGTGAGCAAGTAGAATTACCTGCCTCGCCGAGTCAAGGCGGGCTAGATGAAAAAGTAGCTTTTATTGGTGAACTTTCTTTAACAGGAGAATTGAAAGCAGTACCAGGTATTTTAGTTATGGCGTCGGCTTTAAAGTCCTTGGGGTTTAGCAAGGTATTTTTACCAAGTACGAATACAGCGGAGGTGGCTATTATTTCAGGAATAGATATTTATCCAGTAGATAGCTTACGGCAACTTGCGGATTATTTGAATAAAAAAAATAGTATCGATCCAATTAAAACAAAAACATTTGAGCCACAAGTAAATAAAGCTGCGGTTGATTTTGCATCAGTTAAAGGTCAGCTTAGCGCTAAACGGGTTTTAGAGATTTCAGCAGCCGGTGGACATAATGTTTTATTAATTGGGCCACCGGGAGCCGGTAAAACTATGTTAGCTAAAGCTTTTTTATCTATTTTACCGCCACTTGATTTAAAGTCGGCTTTAGAAATAAGTAAGATTCATAGTTTAGCTGGCTTATTATCTAGTGACCGGCCGCTAGTTGATCAATATTTATTAAGATCGCCACATCATTCATCTTCCGTGGCAGCTATAGTCGGCGGAGGTTCTTGGCCGCGGCCGGGAGAAATTAGTCTAGCTCATCGAGGCATTTTATTTTTGGATGAAATTTTGGAATTTCCCAGAGTAGTTTTAGAATCTTTACGTCAGCCATTAGAAGACAAAGTCATTACGGTATCTCGGGTTAGAGGGTCTTTAGATTTTCCAGCTAATTTTATTTTATTAGCTGCGGCTAACCCCTGTCCTTGTGGATTTTTGACTGATCAAGATAGAAAATGCAAGTGTTCAGTTTCTGAGATAGAGCGTTATCAAAAAAGAATTTCAGGTCCGTTGTTAGATCGGATTGATTTACATTTACAGGTTGATAAAGTTAAAACACAGGAATTAGGCGAGGATATAATAGCTGAAAGTTCAAAAAATATTTGTCAGCGCGTAGTGCTAGCGCGACAACAGCAAGAAAGTAGAGCAGACATCTTGAATGCAAATTTAGATCAGAGACAGATAAAAGAATTTTGTCACTTAGATGATAAATCTCTAAATACTTTGCGTCAAGCAACAGATAAACTGCAACTTTCAGCTAGAGCATATTTTAAAGTTTTAAAAGTTGCTCGGACCATTGCAGATTTGGCTGAGCGAGAGCAAATAGAGGAGGGTGATATTTTAGAGGCCTTGCTTTATCGAGCTAGAATATTTGGATGATTGACAATATAAGTAAAATAATTTATAATGCGTTATCAGCACATTTAGTCACAAGTGAGGAGACCAGTATGGCTGAGCGTCGAGTTCGCAACAAGACCAATGGTAAGAAGGGTGTGCTTGTTCCTGATGAGTATCATATCTGTACAGCAGGTGAGACTTTGGTAAGATATGATGGCGAGACTATGTTTTTGGGAACCAGGACTAACGATCTTGAACAGATTGAGCTTGCTAATCACAGCGATCTCATTGTTTGGCAAAAGTAAAACTATGACCGGCCTTGTTAGCGCAAAGTCGGTTTTCTTTTTAACGGTATGGAATTTATTAAGCAACCGCCATTGACATATTTTATTGACTATGTTATATAGATAGTAGAGGTACATTACAACTGAGTAGACATTTCCTGTAGGATTGTGAGTTTAAATACTTGAGCTGACAATCCTGCAGGAAATATCTTGAGCATATTGCTTGAAGATGATTGTCCATCATCTTTGATATTATCTTCAGGCCTTGTTTTAATAAGTAAATGTATGTATAAATTCATACAATTACTCGTTTTACTAGCTTTGCTTAAGTTGTTTGCTCCGGAAGTATTTTCGCTTATTTTTGATCTGCTTGGCTTTATGGCAAATCTCATTAGCGAATTACTTAGTTCTCTCCAATCAGGAGGAACACTAGATGGAACATTTACAGACTTCGGTCTGTAACCATAAATTCGTAAAGGATTAATATTTATTAATCCTTTTTTTTGCCAAAAAATTTGTTTACTGTTAAGCTGATGGTATGAAAAAGATAATTATTTTAGCTATTTTAATAGTAGTGACTGGTATATATTTAT
This sequence comes from bacterium, assembly GCA_018653315.1. Classification (GTDB taxonomy): domain Bacteria; phylum Patescibacteriota; class Patescibacteriia; order UBA1558; family GWA2-36-10; genus JABIAL01. Next base: position 40,620 of record JABIAL010000009.1, on the reverse strand, counting down.
ATCAAAAACAAGAATCAGCTGTTATTAATATTGATGTGCCCATAGCTCAAGAGTATCAAGCCTTCACTACTTCTACTCCTGATATTGAGAAAGAAATAGAAATTATTGAAGAAGTCCTTCAACGAGCTTCCTCTTCCGCTAAAGCTTCAAAGGACAGGCAGGATGATGAAATTGTTTTGATTGATGCTATTAATCTAGACGTGCCTTTTACATCTCAAGCACCAACAGCAAACTGGGGTCAACCGTGGCAAGATGCTTGTGAAGAGGCGAGTGTTTTGATGGTCGATTATTATTATCAAGGTACGGCTTTGCCTGGCCTTGTAGAGACTGAAAGTTTATTAAAAGATATGACTGATTGGCAAATAGAAAATTGGGGAGATCATCACAACTTAACTATGGAAGAATTAGCAGAATTTGTAGAGATCACATTTGGTTATCAGACAGAATTAATAATTGATCTGACTCCAGATAAGGTAAAAGAATATTTACAAACAGGCCTGCCGGTAATTGTGCCGGCTGACGGGCATAAATTAAATAATCCGTATTTTTCTAATGACGGGCCAGATTATCATATGTTAGTCATCAAGGGATATAGTGAGGATCATTTTATTACCAATGATCCGGGAACAAGTTGGGGAGCTGAATTTGTTTATACTAGTGAAAATTTATTTTATTCTATTGCTGAATGGAATCAAAAAGAGTCCCAAGCTACGGGACCCAAGATAGGTTTGGTTTTGAATAATAACTAAGCAAGCTTTGTATTATTTATTTTAAGATGAAATTTATATTTTAGATATTGGGCTGCTTTTTGGCAATAGTTCATTCGATCAACAAAGATAGAAAAATAATCCATGATATTGGTAAATTTAGTATCTAGAGTTAAAGACAAGGTAATTGTCTTTTTTTGTTTGTCTATTCGGAGATGATTATCTGTTACGGCGTAATTCACTCTATCGTGAATATCGGTTTTAATTTCTTTTATGTTTTTGTTTAAGACTCGGTTACGATGAACATCTGATTTGTCGGCTATGATCACACAGGCTGTTATCTTGTCTACTAGTTGTAAATTATCTTTGTCATGAGATACTATGGCTTGCACTATTCTAGAAACTTGATCGGGGTTAGCTTCATTGATATAACATTGAGAGAAAAGCATGCCACCCCAATAATGATGTTGAGTACGCCCTAAGAAATTTCCCATATCATGACACCAGCCAGAAATAGAAGCCATTTCTTGATCTTTAGTAGATAGTCCGAGTTTATTGGCTAACATTTTTGATCTATCGCTAACAATATCAAGATGACGACGACCATGATCTGTATAATTCAAAGCACGGAGATATCTATCTGTTTGATCCACGAAAGAGTTAATGCGCGGATCTTTTTTTATATCTTTTAGTTTTAGTTCCATGAAAGCTTATTTCTTTAGAGCGTCTTTGAGAGTTTTACCAGCTTTGAATTTTGGCACAATAACTGTTGGGATCTCAATTCTCTCTTTAGGGTTCTGTGGGTTCACTCCCATGCGTGCATTTCTAGTGCGTGCAGAAAAAGTACCAAAACCAGTTAAGGTTACTTCTTTGCCAATTTTTAGTCTTTCAATAACTAAATTTTCTAAAGCATCTATAACTGCTTCAGCATCTTTTTTGCCAACGCCGGCTTTTGAAGCTATTGCCTCAATAAGTTCTGCTTTGTGCATAAGATAAATTATTAAATAATTAGTGTAAGATTTCTCTTAGATTTTGAATAGCAATAGTCTTTTTACTATCCTTATCTATTTCTAATAATACTGCATTTAATTCGATTTGGCCAGAGTCAGGATATCTATGGGTTATTTGTTCTTCGTTAATAAATTTTTCAATAATTACACTGCTATCCACTCCAATAACCGAAGGATAAGAACCAACCATGCCAATGTCAGTGATGTAACCAGTGCCTAGAGCTAGTATTTGGGCATCATTTGTTGGCACATGAGTATGAGTGCCTAACATGGCGGATATTTTACCATCTAAATAGAGTCCTAAAGCTCGTTTTTCAGAAGTTGCTTCAGCATGAAAATCTAAAATGATAATATCATCTTCGAATTGTTTTATCATCTTCATGGCTTCTGGAAACGGATTGCTCAAGGTATCGTCTTGTATAAAAGTACGACCGACTAAATTTAGTACAGTAATTTTTTGTCCGTTAATAGTCACACTTTGTGATAAATAATCTTTAGGAGTACGAGAGTCATTGGCTGGGAAGGCGATAGGGAATTTTTCTTCACTATCTATTTCTTTGATATCCTCTTTGGCCCAAATATGATTGCCACCAGTAAAAAGTTTGATCCCAATTTCGGAAATGTCTCGTAATGTTCTCAAGGTAAGACCTTTGCCATGAGCTAAATTTTCAATATTAGCGATCATTAAATCAGGGGCATATTTTTTTTGCCAGATAGGAGCCATTTCTTTGATAGCAGTTCTACCTAAAGAACCTACGACATCACCAAAGAAAATTATTTTTATTGTTTTATTTGGCATATTCAACAATTCTTTTTTCTCGAATAACATTGACTTTGATTTCACCTGGATATTTAAGTTCGGCTTCAATTTTATCAGCAATATCACGAGCTAATGTTTTGGCTTTATAGTCATCAACCTCATCAGAAGCGACCATTACTCTGACCTCGCGTCCGGCTTGAATAGCAAAAGCTTTTTCTACACCAGCAAAGCTTTTAGCAGTATTTTCTAATTCGGTTAGACGTTGAACGTATTCTTCGAAACTATCACGACGGGCACCTGGTCTAGAGCCAGAGATAGCATCAGCAATTTTGACTACAATACCTTCTATATTTTTTGGTTCATTTTCATGATTAGCAATAGACATATAAGCTACGTCTTCAGGAATGTTAAACTTCTTCATCAAATCATAACCGATATCTGGATGTGAACCTTGAATTTCATGATCCAAAGCTTTGCCAATATCATGTAATAATCCGCCTTTTTTACAAACATTTACGTCAGCTCCAAGCTCTGCGGCTAGGAGGCCTGATAAGTGTGATACTTCTAAAGCATGCTGTAGTTGATTTTGACCGTAGCTAGTACGATATTTTAATCGACCTAAAATTTGGACCAATTTAGTATCTAATCCAACGATATTAGCCTTGTAAGCGGCTTCTTCACCAGCTTTTTTGATATCAATGGCCAACTCTTTTTTACATTGTTGAACTACTTCTTCAATACGACTAGGATGAATACGACCATCGGCCATTAATTTTTCTAAAGCTCGTTTGGCTAGATGACGACGAATAGGATTGAAGCCAGAGATCATTACGGATTCTGGAGTATCATCAATAATTATTTCTACACCAGTAAGTTGTTCGATTGTTTTGATGTTTCTACCCTCACGACCAATAATTCTGCCTTTCATTTCATCATTTGGTAAAGCAAGATTTGTAGTAGTAGTTTCAGATGTATGAGGCGCAGCACAACGTTCGATAACAGTGCTTAAAATATTTTTAGCTTTGGTTTCTAATTCTTCATGTGATTCATTTTCTAATTTACGCATGCGTTGCAATAGCTCATCTTTCATGCGAACCTCCATATTTTTTATCAGAACATCCTTAGCTTCATCTTGAGTAAGTTGAGCTATTTTTTCTATTTTAGCCAATTGAGAGTCTTTTATTTTTTTGATTTCTCCTTGTTGATCTTCTAATTTTTGACGCAGGTTATCAACCTTTTGCCTTTTGTCTTCCAGCTCTAGTATTTTTTGATCAAATTTATTTTCACGTTGGCTTAATCTATTTTCTACAACGTTTGATTGTTGACGTCTTTCTTTTTCTTCGTTTTTAGCTTCTTCAATTATTGATAAAGCCTTGTCTTTACCTTCTAATTGTAGATTTTTTGCTTTGGTTTTAGCTTCTTCCAAAATGTGGTCAGCTTTTTTTCCAGCAGATTCAATTGATTTGCTAGTTAAGATTTTTTTTATCAAAAAACCAAAAATCAAGCCAAGCAATAAGGATCCGGCGAGGATAAAATAATTCATTATTATGATTCTTTCCAGTTTACTGTCTGGGCAAGTATTTTTATGTAGAGAAGAAAATTATCAACCAAAAATTTGGCTGATACAAGCTTATTCGTTTTTCTTAAATAAGTATAAAACGGTAATAAAATGCATTAAGTTTTTTAAGTTTATGATTTTAAAATGTTAATATAAAGCTATTTTTCTTACAATCAGTGGTTTTCAAGTTAACCCGTAAACAGTAAATTAAATGTTTTTAAAATAGTATATAACAGCTTTTGCTGCAAGATTAATTTAACACAAATCAGTTATTTAGTCAATTGGCTGAACTGGCGATTTTTGATGGTTAAATAAATCAAAATAAAAAGTCACCAGCATATTGCATGACGCCAATCAAGGTCTTTCGGCCATGTCTGAGGTCATACGCTGGTGACCTGGGCGACGGCATTGGGTAGAACTAAAAAGTTCCTACCGTCTTGTCAGAGATATTAGCATATTTTTAAAAATTTGAAAAGAGGAAATTGTTTTATGATTCAATCAAATATTTTATTTTATAATTTTATCTACCAAACCATACTGCACAGCTTCTTCAGCAGTCATGTAATAGTCACGATCAGCATCTTTTTCTACCTTGGCTAAAGATTGTCCAGTATGTTTTTGTAATATTTTGTTTAGTCGAGATTTTAGTTTCAAAATTTGTTCAGCTTTGATTTTGATGTCAGATGCTTGTCCAGAAGCGCCGCCCATTATTTGGTGAATTAATACTTCAGAGTTTGGCAAGGCAAAACGTTGTCCTGGTTCACCAGCGGTTAATAATAGTGCGCCCATGGAAGCGGCTAAGCCAACGCAGATAGTGGACACTGGAGCTTTGACGTATTGCATCGTATCATAGATAGCCAAACCATCTGTAACTGAGCCACCAGGAGAATTGATGTACATCTTAATTGGTTTTTTATCGTCTTGAGAATCCAAAAAAAGTAATTGAGCAATTACTAAATTTGCCGTATGTTCATTTACCTCATCACCTAAAAAAATAATCCGATCTTTAAGTAAACGAGAGTAGATATCATAAGCTCTTTCGCCACCTTGGCTTTTTTCTATTATTGTTGGTATTAACATAATATTTATTTATATTATTCTTAATTTATTTTTAGCATAAGATAATCTACCTGGCAAGGCAAAGCCGGATGCTTTTTTGTGACCGCCGCCACCCATCAGGCCGGCGATTTTAGTCAGATCAATATTATCAGCAGTAGTTCTCAATGATCCTTTGATCAGGCCATTGCTAGTTTCTTTGATAACCATGATAACAGTAGCCTCTTTTAATATATGTAGAAAGTTAGCTATTCCTTCGCTCGCCGAATCATCGGTTTCGCAATCTATAAAATCTTGTTCTAATAAATAAGTGTAAACTAGATCGTATTTTTTATTTTTGTTTAATCTGCTCAAAGCTCGTCCCCATAGTTTAAGCTCATTTATTTTTTGATTAAAAAGAGTAATTTTAGCAATCTGATAAGTATTAGCGCCTTGATTTATTAAACTAGCGCCAGCTTCAAGTGTGCGGTAGTTAGTGGCTGGATTTGTAAAACCACCAGTATCGGTGATAATGCCACAAATAAGAGCAGTTGCTATTTCTGATGTCCAGTTAATTTTCCAATCATTAAATAAACGATAAATTATTTCGGTGCAGGAAGAGGCAGTGGAAATCACCAGACTGATATCACCATAGTTATTATTAGAGGCATGATGATCAATATTGATTAAAGTGTAACCTTTTGGTAAAGCATTTAATAATCCATCTACGCCAGCATAATTTAAGCTACCAGAGTCAACTACAATGACAAGATCATATTGCTTGGTGAATACCAAGTGGTCATTAGTTAATAGGTGGCTATTTGGTAAAAAATGAAACGTTTCTGGTAATGGGTCAATACAAAAACTAGTAACAGTCTTTTTTTGATTGATTAGATAAGTAGTCAAAGCCAAATTAGACCCTAAGGTATCACCGTCGGGTTTTTGATGGGAAATAATCAAAATATCTTGAGCAAGCTCAAGTTCATTTTTGATTTTATGGCTAATATCTTGATAATCATTCATAACAGAGTATATTAGCTTTAAAATGTATTTTAGTCAATAGTATTGAATTAAATAAAAAACTCGCCCCTTGACTATACTCGGGACGAGTTATTAGATCATGTCGCCACAATCATCCTGCGATAAAGACATTTCTGTGTCTATTGATTGTCCGCAAGTAGGACAATAGTTGTGCTTATGAAGGCGACCTTGGGTCGTCACTAATGTATGAAGACAGCGTTCTGGGGTCTTCTTTTCGGCAGTCGGGTGGACTTCTCGACGACATATTCGACAAAAGTAATTCTGTGTTGAATTTGTTGTGCCGCATTTACAGGCAAAGGCTTTTTTCACTTTGTCTTTTTTCAGGGGAATGATTTTGGCTGCGTTTGTGTTAGCCATGATTGCCTCCTTTATTTTGAGTCATTCAATGCATCATCTATTTCTTTGTACTTTAAATCTCTATTATCTATTTCCCAACGAATTCGGGGGATAGATCTCATAGTAAGGTGCTTATTTATTTCTTTCTGGATATGACCACCAAATTTTTTAATGGCAGCTAGCCCGGTGCCTATTTTATTGGCAGGAATAATACTAAGATAGGCGGTAGCGTTTTTAAGATCAGGAGAAACAGTGGTTTGAGCTACGCTGACCAAGTATCCGCGGCTTTCAAAATCTTTGATGATAACATTATTTATTTCTTGGCGCAGTAATTCTGCGACTTGCTCAGTTCTTCTACTCATAAGTTTCTTCAAAAAATTCTAATGTATCACCGATTTGGATAATGGGATCGCCTTTGAATTCTAATCCAGCCTCTGTTCCTTCTACTACTTCATTGACATCCTCTTTGGCAGCTTGTAGGTTGCCGATTTCACCAACTGTTTCAATTTCACCGTTACGAAACACTTTTATTTTTGATGGTTTTACAACCTTGCCTTCTGTTACTTTACCACCAAGAATCATGCTAGCCTTATTGGTTTTAAAGATAGCTAAAACTTCTAGTTTACCTAAGAGTTTATGAATAGTTTTTTTGGACCTGATGTTTTCTAAACGTTCTTCAATATCTTCTAGTAATTTATATATAATATCAAAGTAGAGGACAATGACTCCTTTTTCTTCAGCTAAAATTTGGATATTTTTATCTTTTTTGATATGAAAACCAATCGCTATAGCATTAGTTGCGGTAGCGCTTAAAATATCTGTCTCAGTGATTTGACCTAGGCCTTTTTTAATCACTTTAACTTTGGCATCAGCTACAGTTAATTTAGTTAGTGCTTCTTCTATAGCCTCGGCTGATCCTAGAACGTCGGACTTAATAATCAAATTAAGAGTGTTACTAGGCTCATCGTCGTCATTTTTTTTCTGGGCAGTTATTTGATGTTGAGATTGGTAATTATTTAAATTTTTTGATTTAGCCTTAAATTCTTTTTTATCTGTAATAACTTCTAATATTTCACCAATCACTGGGGCTTTTTTCAGACCTAAGATTTTGACTGGTGTAGCAGGAAGTGCTTGTTCAGCGTCTTTGTTTGTCCAATCCTTTAGGGTTTTTATTTTACCAGAAACATTACCGACGATAAACATATCACCGATATTTAAAGTACCAGCCTGTACCAAAACAGTAGCCACTGGACCTTCGCTTTTATTGATATGTGATTCAATGATAGTGCCTACGGCTGAGCCACTGGCATCAGCCTTGAGATCACCCATGTCAGCAATTAATAAAACTAAATCTAAAAGATCTTCAACGCCAGTATTTTTTTTGGCTGAAATTGGATGACAAACTACATCACCACCCCAATCTTCAGGAACTAAATTCACCTCAGATAATTGTTGTTTTACCTTATCTATATCGGCTGCTTCTTTGTCTATTTTATTTATAGCGACAATAAAAGGTAATTTTTCTTTTTGGATAACGGCGATACTTTCCAAAGTTTGTGGTTGCAAGCCATCATCAGCTGCTACTACCAAAATAGCTACATCAGCGATTTGTCCACCACGAGAACGCATGGCTTTAAAGGCTTCATGACCAGGAGTATCTAAAAAAGTAATTAAACGATTACGTTTTGTTACTTGGTAAGCACCGATATGTTGAGTGATGCCGCCAGCTTCTTGGTCAATAACATTAGTTTCACGAATAGCATCTAGTAATTTTGTTTTACCATGATCAACATGCCCCATTACTACTACGACGGGTGGCTTAGCATCCTTAGTGTTTCTGTTTGATAATAATTTATTTAATTTTTCTCGTTTATTTTCTTCTTCAATTATTTCTTCATCGCTTTTGTTGACTTTAAATCCTAAATCCTCGGCAATAATAGTAGCAGTATCAAAATCAACTTTTTCATTAAGAGAAACCATGATGCCGTTTTTCATCAATTCACCCATAAGTCTAGCCACGGGTAATCTCATTAGCTCGGCCATATCCTTAACGATGATAGTTTCAGGGATAGTGATTTCTTTTTGGGTAGCTTTATCTAGATTCTTATCATCTTTGGTGCCAATTTGAGTGATCTTGCCCATTTCTTCTTGCATAGCGGCTTTTTTGGCAGCGCGTTTCCAGGCAGCAATAATTTTTGGGGCAAGCTTATCGTCCACTTTGATAGCTCTAGCACCAATATCAAAACCTAGTTCTGGCAATTTTTCCAGAAATTCTTGGGTAGTGACCTTAAGTTGGCGAGCTAAAGCTGTAACATTCATGTTTTTGTTGATTAAAATAATAAAATACACAAAAGTGTATTGGGTTTAGAATTCGTTATTTGCCATTACTGTACTAAAAATAATCAAAAAAGTCAATAGTTGCATCAGGCTTTAAAGCTAAGGTTTCATTGACATTGTAGCTAATTTAGTATATATTTATCTATTATTTTATTTTAATAATTAAGCATGAATTTACCAGTAGATCAATTAACTAAAGTTTTAAATTCGGCTCAACACATTTTAGTTATTGGGCCAGAAAATCCTAGCGTTGACGTTGTTAGCACAGCAGCAGCTTGGGCTATTTTTTTATTGGGTAAAAAGAAAAAAGTTGACATAGTGATGGCAGGACGTGTTCCTCAGCTTAATTTTTTGACAAAAAAGATTAAAATTGAATCACAGATTGAGTCGATGGGTAAATTTAAGATTGTTGTTGATACTTCGCAGACTAAAGTTAAACAATTAAGTTATGATGTTAAAGATGAATTTTTGGAAATAGATTTAATACCAAAACAAGGATCATTTAAATCTGCAGATGTAAAAACTATCAATGATGGTTATCGTTATGATCTTATTATTTGTTTAGGAGTGTCCAATTTAGAAATGTTGGGTCAATCTTTTTTTGATCATCGTAATTTTTTTGATAACACAATCATAGTTAATATTGATCGTTCGGTGGCTAATGAGAATTTTGGTCAGTTAAATATTGTAGAATCAACATCCACGTCTATAGCAGAGATTTCTCATGAGGCTTTGCATAAATATTTAGATAAGAATATGGCAACAGCTTTGTTGGCTGGCATGATTGCGGCTACTAATAGTTTTCAATCACCGCAAGTTACTCCGCAGACTTTGGAATTGGCTAGTCAGCTTATTGTTAGAGGTGCTGATCGTCAAAAAGTTATAGAATCTCTATATCGTACAAAAGATATTGATACTCTCAAAAATTGGGGCAAAGTATTATCTCGTTTATCAAAATCGGATTCTATTATTTGTTCTTTTTTGGAGCATGATGAACAAGATAGTTTACCAGAAGATTTTCAAGAGCTAGTGCGCGATTTAATTTTAGCTACACCAAACACTAAAGTGATTATTATTTTTTATCAGCTAGATTTTCAGACTACAGAAGTTTGGCTTTATACAATTAATAATGTTAATGCTTTAATAATTTCTAAAGAATTGTCAGGGCAAGGCTCAAAACAGTTTACGCGTTTCACAGTAGATAAAAATTTATCAGATAGCCAAGAGCTTGTCTTGGATAAAATAAAAAAGCAATTACAATTAGTTAGTCATTAGACTTCACAAAACACTAAGCTTCGTCTATAATATCTATGTTTTCTTATAACGTCCTGTAGCTTCCGCCTTCGCTAAGGCTATGGCGGACAGGCAGTCGGTATTCGAGGCATATATAAAATAAAGTTTTAACATAACGTCCTGTAGCTCAGTCGGTTAGAGCACCACTCTTATAAAGTGGGGGTCCCGGGTTCAAGTCCCGGCAGGACGACCATTAAATTTCAAGACGGTATGTCCTGAGCGTAACCGAAGGACAGGACGACCATTATAAATATTGACATTTTTTCGAGTAAATGATATAAAGAGATACGTAATTAGAAATACTAGATATGGGAACAAAGTTAAAGAATAAAAGATTATCAGTCAAAAGACGTCGACGCAAGAAATTGAATCGTCGAAATAGATTTAAGAATAAATAAATCTTAGAGTTTTTGAATATGCTTCAGCCCTACTTTTGTGGGGCTGTTTTTGTTTGTTTTTTTCATTGACTTTGTGCTACAAAAAATTCTGGTAATGAAGAATTTTATGCACTGGATATTTCTTCACCAGAAGGAGTAATCAGTGAGCTTGGAGCAACAGAAATTGGCGATGAAGTCAAAGCTCTTGATGTGTCTAGTGGCTATGCCTATTTAGGGACTAAAAAAAACGACAAGGAACTAAGTGTAGTTCGCTTGTCAGATTATACAGAGGTTAATACATTGGACTTATCTGGTAATTCTGATATGACGGCGATTAGCATTTCGGATAATGTTGCTTATATGACACGTAAGCAGTCGGCTGATAAAGAATTTTACGCTATAGATATTTCATCACCAGAGGGAGCACTAAATATTTTAGGTTCAGCAGACACGGATGATGATGCTAATGATGTATCTATAGGCACAAATGGCAATGCTTATGTTGCTTCCAAAGATAATGCTAAAGAGCTGTATGTTTTTGACACATCAACTTATAGCGAAATAGGAAGCTTAAATCTTGCTGGAAATGATGATGCTGAAGCGGTATATTTTTTGGGAGCATACGTTTATGTTGGTGGTAAAACAAATGCAAATGAAATTTCAATAGCGCAAAGCAGTGGCGCGACTTCAGATGAAAATATTTATAATGATAGCATGCAAAATAGCTGGTCTCTTTCTAATAATAACGCCACAGTTGATAGTGCTTCTACTTTAATGCTAAATTCTGGCACTAATTCTTTGAGCGCCAATTACGCTGATCAGACAGCCTATGTTAGATATGCTAAGAGTTTTGATACTAGTAACTACCTTAATTTAAATTTTTATCTCAATACTGTTTCGCCATGGGCGCATGCAGTTTATGGCGATGATGCTAATGGTGCGTCTGATTATGGCGCTGAAGTTACCATGCTTAATACTACTCATGCTGACTTTATTTATAATTCAAGTGATTTTTTAGATTTTCCATCACCAGATATGGCTTCTTACAAAACCTTAGCTCAAGGAACAGCATCGTATATTAATGCCGGTGGTGGTGATTTTACTTTGGATGAAAATAATGGAGATATTTCGGATTATGAAGGCAAATTAGTTTATGTAGAATTTTCTAACACAAACAAAAAACTTAAATTAAAATTTGATGATGAAGCGGGGCCTTTTAATGTTTCATTTGTCACTAATGGAAAAATTGAATTAGATAAATATGAGGGCACTACTTTAAACACGATTAGTTCAAATTATCCAGTTCTTTTAGCAGATACAAAAGAGATTAAATTTAAAGATAAGGCCAGCATGACCGTTAATGGTTTAATTTTTACTGGCGGTGAATTTAAATCGAATGACTTAAATGGTGGCCACAGAATTACACTTAATGGGTCTATTGTAGCTGAAACAATAAGCAATAAGCTTGAGCGTGTGGATATTGTTTATACAAATGATTATCACACTAGCCCACCTTTATATTTTTCACCAGATTATTATGGTCAAGACTTTGATATTAAAGCTGATGTTGGGACCACGGTATTTTTGACTGACTATCTAGCAGCTGGCATTGATAATGACATTGATACATGGGAGCTAGTCTCAGTACCTTTATCAGATATGAATATTTCAACAACTACAATAAATTATTTACAATTTGAAGCGCTGGATAACCAGGAGGTAAATTTAGTTACTTGGTTTGTGGATGATATTCAACTAACAGGCTATTCAGAGCCTTCAGATTATTCATATGATGGCTGGTTTACTTCATCAGAATATGATTCCGGTAGCACTAATGCAACTTGGAATAGTATTAGTTGGTCAGCTTCAGCTACCACTACAGATAACACTATAAAATTTCAATTACGCAGTGCTCCGGATACAGCTGGCGTACCTGGCACTTGGACAGATTGGCTAGGGCCAATAGATGTTAGTGATTATTATATAGATGATCAAGGTGGAGAAACTATAAATACTACACATAGTGATGGTACTAATGATCAGTGGCTACAGTACAGAACATTTTTTACTAGTGATGGTGTAGCTAGTCCAGTTTTAGAAGATGTAAGTATTGAGTATAACTAGATGAAAATATTCAAGAAAAATCAAAATGGATTTACTTTAGTTGAGTTATTACTTTATATAGCTTTAGCTTCGGTTATGCTGGCTGTAGTTTCTGGATTTTTAGGTACTATTTTGAATGCTAGAGTAAAAAATCAGACTATTGCCGAAGTTACTCAGCAAGGACAAAGGATCATGAGCGTGATGACACAAGCTATTCGTAATGCCGAAGCTATAAACTCACCAGCCACTAGCACTAGTGCAGCGCTACTTGATTTAGATGTAATTGAAGTTGCTAATGACCCCACTATATTTGATTTATCAGCTGGTGTCTTGCGGATTACCGAGGGAGCGAGTGCAGCTGTTGATATGACTTCAAGCAGAGTAGTAATTTCAGATTTGCAATTTGATAATTTATCACGTACTGATACTGCTGGTAGCATCAAAATTCAGTTTACAATTTCTCATATCAATCCAGCTGGTAATAATCAGTATGAGTATAGTAAAATTTTTTATGGTGCGGCTAGTATACGTTAATATGAAAAAAAATAAAGAACAATTAAATAATCAGCAAGGGTATATTATATTAGTAAGCGTTTTAGTGATATCAGCTATCGCAGTAGCAATCACTATTTCTTTAATTTTTTTAGGTTTAGGCGCTTCACGCTCTAGTTTAGCTTATCAGCAGTCAGCTCAAGCAAAAAATTTAGCCAATGCTTGTGTGAACCAAGCTTTATTAGAAATTGCAGAGAGTGATTTTACTGGTTCGGCTAGTTTAGATTTTGAAAATGGCAGTTGTACTTATTTAGTTACTAATTTAGGAGGAATAAATCGAGACATAAGAGGTGAAGCAGTAGTAAATAATGTTACTCGCCGAGTTAAAGTGTTAATTGATCAAATAAATCCAGTTAATATTACTAGTTGGCAAGAAGTAGTAAGTTTTTAGTTGAATTCAAAATATGTTATAATATAGTTAATAAAAATTATTTAATTAAACTATTATGCAAAAAAATCAAAAAGGTTTTACTTTGTTAGAAGTATTATTGGTCGTTGCTATCATTGCTATTTTGGCAGGAATAGTTATTCTAGCTATTAATCCAAACAAACAATTAGCTGATTCACGTAATGCTCAACGTAAAGCAGATGTGAATACTATTATGAATGCGGTTTATCAATATAGTATTGATAACAACGGTAACTTACCAGAAACTATCACTGGTACAGATACTGAAATTTGTATAGCTGGTACATCAACCAGTACTTGCACCACTAGTTCTTTGATCAATCTCAATCATCTAGTATGGTCAGAAACATACTTAGTTGGCTTACCAATTGATCCGAGCGGAGGATGCGATACAAATGGAATTTGTTATGAAATTTCTACTAGTACAAATGGTAGAGTGACGGTTTCTGCTCCAAACGCTGAACAGGACCAGACTATTTCGGTGACTCGCTAGAACTACTTACTACTTAGTAATAAGGGGGATTCTTTTATGGTTAAAAATTCACTAAAGACTAAACTAATTTTGTCTATTGTTTTTTTAATTTTTGTTTTCGGGGCTCTAGCAGCCTACGTAGTTTTTTTATATAGCAAGAAGACTTTTATTGATAATGAAGTCCAGGTTTTAGAGTTATTGACTATTGAGCAGGCCCAAGAAACAGGTAGGGTTTTTGAATATTCTCAAAAATTAGTCCAGACCATTGCTCAACATATCAGCAGCGATGAGCATGGTGGGCTTGAAATACAATTGCAGGATTCAGATATTTTACACGAGCTAGAGTCATATAATATAGCCGATATGTATTCGGCCATATATGTGATGGATAGAGATGGCAGTACACGAGTTTCTACGGATGAATCATTTGTAGGTAAAAATTATAGTTTTCGAGATTATTTTCAGCACGCAATAGATGGTCAGACATGGATTGATCTTGCCGTTGGAGTGACTAGTGGTCAGCTGGGTTATTATTTTTCTCATCCAATTCGAACAATAGATGGTACAATCCAAGGCGTTGTAGTGGTTAAAATGAGGCCAGAGTTCATTCATGAATCTATCAACTTGCCAAAAAAATTATCTGGCGGTCATATTATGTTGGTCAATCAAAATGGAGTCATTATTTATGCAGATGAAGCAAAAAGAATTTATAGCAGTCTAGGAGCTCTTGACGCAGAAACTCGGCAAGAGATAATAGATAAAAAACGATTTTCTGGTTTAGACATCCAGCCGTTGACCTATGACGCTGTTCAATCTGATTTAGATAGTATCGGGCAATCTAAGGTATTTAACATTTTTGATGCAGGAGACAATGAACAAGAGATTGTAGCAGTAGCTCGGATTAATGAATTACCATTTTTGATTATCATCGAAGAAGAAGAGGAGAGATATATAAAACAAGCCCTTGGCATTGCCTGGTCTTTGAGTGTGTTTATTTTATTAGCCGCTGTATTAGCCGCTGTATTGATTTATTGGTTAGTTCGTCGATTCTTAAAACCACTTAGTCAATTAAAAGAAACAGTAGAAGAAATTAGTGCTGGTAATTTGGATAAAGATATCAACATTAATACCAAAGATGAGATTGGAGATTTGAGCCATAGTTTTGGCAACATGTTAAAAGCATTAAAATCTTCAAAAGAAAATATAGAAAAGAAAGTTCAACAACGTACAGCTCAGCTAGAAAAAATGAACAAAAGTATGATCGGTCGAGAATTAAAGATGGTAGAGCTTAAAAAAGAAATTAATGAATTAAAAAATAAAAAGTAAGATTTAAATAAATATTAATTAATATTTTTATGTCAGAAAATTTAGTAACTACAATGATCCAACAACATCGTGGTTTACAGGCCGATGTCGAAATTATTTTGAGTTTATATAATGGAAATGATCATGTCAAAGCAGAACAGATTTTAGCTAGTCTAAATAAATTTAAAGAAGACTTAGTTGAACATCTTAAGCTTGAAAATGAGATTTTCTATGTTGAATTATTAGACAAAATGAAGAAAGCTAAACAGGATACAACTAAAACAGAGCTATTTATTGCTGAGATGAAAGATATTGAAAAAGTAGTTTATGCTTTTCTAGAAAAATTTAGTACTACTGACAGCATTAATAACAATTTTCTAGAATTCAAGTCAGAATTCAACGGCATCAAAGATGCTTTAGTTTTGAGAATTGAAGCTGAAGAATCTGGAGTATATAGCTATTGGGGTTTATTTTAATGTTTAAATTTATTAGAAAGATAAAAGCGAAATAAATGAGTACTTATATTTATGTTATTCTTTATATTGTTTCGATAGGCATATCCATTTGGTTTTTGGCTTTTTTACTAAAGAACAATAGACACAACGCAGTGGTCAGGGCGATGATTTTGACGGTTGCTATAGCCATAGGATGGATCGTGATTGATTTTCTGACTTTGTTTTCTATCTTTAGTGATAATATTCACATTCTAATTTGGAGGCTAGGCTTTTTGACTGGCTTGGTTTCGATTTTATTTTTATTTAGGTTTGTTTTAATATTTACTCAAATTAGTATATTCACTTGGCTTAAATGGTTTATTAGTATAATTATCTTGCTAACGGGTTATTTAATTTTATTTACGGATTATATTATTGTTGGATTAAGGCCCTTGCAGTTTGTCGGAGATTCGAATTATATACCAGGCAGCCACTTTATTTTTATCGTAGCATTAATGATATTTGTGCTATTCCTATCTTTTTATTATGTGCTGAGAAAATTGATTGTTAGTAAAGATAAAAAAGAGAAAACGCAACTAAAGTATTTGGTAGCTGGTTTACTTGCACCATTAATATTGGCGTCTGTTACTAATTTAATATTGCCTTTAATAGGTGTGGAATTTCCTCGATTAGCTGCTATAGCAATTGTTATTTTGATACTATTTTTTGGCTATGCTATTTATAGGTGGGACGCATTGAATATTCATACTGGAGTATTTAAAATTAGGACTAAAATTAGTGTAACATTTATTGTTATTTATTTAGTTGTAATGGTTATTATTGGTTTTGCAATGCAATCGATCAATAGTAATGTAATAAGCGATGGAATACATAGCCACTTACAAACTACAGTACAATCAAGGGCGCACAGTGTTAATATTTTTCTTGAAGAACAAAAAGATAAAATTGCAATAGCAGCAACCCACAAAGAGCTTTCAAATGAAGAATTAAGAACCATAAATAATAGTAATGATGAATTCTATGAAGTATTTGTTCTTGATTCACAAGGAATGATAATTGCTTCTTCGGATGAATCAAGTGTTGGTCTAGATCGTTCTTTGGATGATTATTTTATTAATGGAAAAAATGAAACGTATATTAAAGATGCTTATTTTTCTAAAACAACCAATAGTCCCTCTATTGCAGTTTCAACGCCACACGCTGGAGGTGTATTAGTCGGAAGAATAGATCTGGTTGTATTAAATGAGATCACTAGAGACAAAACAGGCCTAGGTGAAACAGGAGAGGCTTACTTGATTAATAGAGAAGGCTATGCAATATCTTCTTTATTGTTTAAAGAGGATACTTTTTTAGAATTTAAGATTGAAACAGAAAATGCAAAAAACTGTTTAATGATGTTAGAGCAAGAAGAAAAAATGCGTGTCATGCATGTGCAGCATGATCCTTCTGGAATAGCTCAAGATTATAGAAGTCTAAATGTTTTAGGAGCATATCATCCAATACATTCAATGAATTGGTGTTTGTTGGCAGAAATTGATGAAAAAGAAGCCATGGCACCAACTATAAAGGTACTTCGTATTTTTATAATTGTTGTTGTAGGTTCTTTATTGATTTATTTATTAGCAGCTATTTGGGTTTCTAGAAAAATTACTAAGCCAATTGAAAAACTTCATCAGGGCACAGAAATTATAAAAGGAGACAATTTGGATCATAAAGTTGGTACTGATTCTCAAGATGAAATTGGTCAATTATCCAGAGCTTTTGATGAAATGACAGGAGCTATAAAAAAATCTCGAATCGAAGTTGATAAAAAAGTAGAAGAACAGACAAAAGATATTATAGAAAAAAGTCGAGATTTAGAAAACCAGCAAAAAGCCACGCTGAATATTTTGGAAGACGTAGAAGAAGAAAAGAAGAAAACTGAGAGCTTGGTCCAAGATTTGGAAAAATTTAAGCTAGCCGTAGAAAATGCCTCTGATCATATTGTGATTACAGATGCCGAGGGGGTAGTTTTGTATGCTAATAAAGCCGTAGAAGGCATAACTGGCTTTTCTATTGAGGAAATTTTAGGCAAAAAAGCTGGCACCAAAGAGTTTTGGGGCGGCCTAATGGACAAGAGTGTTTATCAAAAGCTCTGGAAAACAATCAAAGAAGATAAACAAGTTTTTCAGGGCAAGCTCAACAATAAGCGCAAGAATGGAGAGCAATATATCGCCATGGCTAGCATCTCACCAATTTTAGATAAAAATGACGAAGTATTATTTTTTATAGGAATAGAGAGAGACATTACCAAAGAAGATCAGATCGATAAAGCCAAAACTGAATTCGTCTCTTTAGCCTCTCATCAATTACGCACACCTTTATCAGCTATCAATTGGTATGCAGAGATGTTATTGGCTGGTGATGCAGGAGAGCTCAATGATGAACAAAGACAATATTTGGACGAAGTTTATAAAGGTAATCAACGCATGGTTGATTTAGTTAATTCCTTGTTAAATGTTTCTAGAATTGAGTTAGGCACTTTGGCTATTGAGCCAGAGCCAGTCAATTTTATTCATCTGTCAGATAGTGTTTTAAATGAATTACAAGTTTCTATCAAGAATAAAGAATTGAAAGTTAATAAAAATTATGGTGAAAATTTACCAGAAATTAAAGTAGATCCGAAATTGATGCGTATTGTTTTCCAAAATTTATTAAGTAATGCAGTTAAATATACACCAGAAAAAGGAAGTGTTGACGTAGTGATTCACAAAGAGGGCGGGGAATTACTTATTAAGATTCAAGATACTGGCTACGGTATTCCGCAACATCAGCAAAATAAAATATTTACAAAATTGTTCAGGGCTGATAATGTTAGAGAGAAAGAAACAGATGGCACTGGTTTAGGACTATATATAGTAAAAGCTATCATTGATGCAGCCAGTGGAAAAGTCTGGTTGGAGAGCGAAGAAAATAAAGGCACAACATTTTTTGTTTCTGTACCGATAAAGGGCATGACTAAAAAAGAGGGAAGCAAAGGATTGGAATATACTAAATAAAAATTATGGAAAACAAAAATACAATATTAATTGTTGAAGATGAGCGTCCATTATTAGCTGTCATTAAGAAAAAATTAGAAGGCTCAGGCTTTGATACATTAACAGCGCGCTCTGTAGAGCAAGCTAAGGAATATTTGGGTCAAGCAGAAAAAGTAAATGTCATTTGGCTTGATCATTATCTATTAGGTAGAGAGAATGGTTTAGATTTTGTGACGGAGTTAAAAAACGAAGAATCTAAGTATAAAGAGATTCCGGTCTTTGTAGTTTCAAATACTGCCACTCAAGAGAAAGTAGTAAGTTATTTACAGCTAGGCGTTAGCAAGTATTATACCAAGGCAGATCATCGTTTGGATGATATTGTTGGTGACATAAAAGATTTTTTAGAAAAAAATTAAGTATAATTTTATGAAAGATAAGAAAATTTTAATTATAGAAGATGAGCTGTCTTTAGCTCGAGCATTGTCTGCAAAATTAATTGATCAAGGATGTGATATTTTGGAGGCTAAGAATGGTGAAGAGGGTTTGAGTATGGCCTTGGACCAACACCCAGATCTTATTTTATTAGACATCATCATGCCCCGCATGGATGGTATTAGTATGCTAAAAAAATTAAGAGTTGATGATTGGGGTAAAGACGTGCCAGTCATCATTTTGAGTAATTTGAGTGATGGAGATAAAAGTATCGATGTTGTGGACGGTGATATAAGTGCTTATTTAGTTAAATCAGATTGGAAAATAGAGGACATAGTTGATAAAATTAAAGACACTTTAAAATAGCTTATAGTCTGTATATTTTTTTAAATCCGTTCTTAGAGCGGATTTTTTGTTTTATACGGTGGTCTTGAATTTTTTATTTAGATAAGTTATAATTTTACCGTTCTTATTATTTGTTTACTACGCCTCTGGCGTATATAATTTAAAAAATCATAAATTTTTATGAAAAAGTTCAAATCATTACTTTTGTTTGCACTAGAGATTGCAGTAGTTGCTGCGATTTTGTATTTTATCAAAGGTAAGTTAATGCTTAGTCATCATCATGATATTAATCATTATATGCCGATGTTGATTGACATTTCTTTCTTGGCTTTATTTGCTTCTTTTGGTGGTCGTTTAGCTAAAGCGATTAATATTGCTCCGATGGCTGGTAAAATTATCATGGGTATTATTGCTGGGCCGGCATTGTTGGGAGTTTTAGACCCTTATGCTGAAGGAGTAGAGTTTGCTCGTTTAGCTGGTGTGTTATTTATCTTGTTTGAAGCTGGTTTACATTTTGATATGAATCTTTTAAAGAAAAATATTGGCATTGCTACAATGGTAGCTGTTGTTGGTGTTTTGATTCCATTAGTGACTTTTACAGCTTTGGGATATTATGTTATTCATTTGCCATTGATAGCTAGTATTTTCTTGGGCGGTATTTTTACGGCTACTTCAGTTGGCTTGTCTGTGGAAGCTTTAAAACGTGCTGGTAAGTTAGAGACAAGTTTGGGCAACCAAATTGTTGGCGCGGCAGTTATAGATGATATTTTAGGAGTTATTATTTTGACTGTATTAGCTAAAGTTTCATCTGCAGGGTCAACTCATGGAGTAGAGGAGGCAGCGGTTATGAATCCATATTTGGCGTTAGCAATTGGCGTAATAGTGTTTTTAGTTGGTACTTATGTTTTATGGCAAATGGGGGTAGCAGATAAAATAGTAAAATATTTAAATAAACATTATTCTCAGAATAGCACCGGTATTTTTACTCGTTTCTTTTTTGGTATGTTGATGTTAGGTGCCTCAATAGCTGCGGTTTTAGGTCTAGAACCAGTATTAGGGGCTTTTGGCATTGGCGTTGTATTATCTAAAGTAGATAATGAAATCAAGCATAGTGCTTGGGAAAAAATCGAAGGCTATATGCATATTTTTGTTGGTGGTTTTTTAGTCAGTATTGGTACCATGTTACCAAGAGCGGCTTTAATTAATTGGAAAGTATGGTTATGGGCTATTTTATTCACAGTTGTTGGTTTCTATGGCAAGTATATCGTCAAATATTTATTTAAAAATAAAGAAGAAGGAAAGTTGGTCGGTTTTGCTATGTCTATCCGTGGTGAAGTTGGTTTAGTTTTTGTAGCAGTAGCTTTGGCTAATCATGCTTTAGATGAAACTATGGCTTCAGCTGCTTTATTAGCAGTAATTTTAGTGACAGTTTTAGGAGCAATTTTATTTGAGAAGGCAGTAAGTAAAGAAGTTACGACAGAGGAATAGTTTGTTGTTACCAATAAATAAAAAATTAAAAAACAATCCGCTGGGTTGTTTTTTAATTCGTAGATTGTTTTTATTTATGGTATAATATATTCAATATGTATATAACTTTGTCTCTATTTTTAGTTGGTTTTTATTTTCTAATCAAGGGTGCAGATTGGCTGGTTATTGGCGCTTCTTCTATTGCTAAACGCTTGCGAGTATCAGATTTAATGATTGGTTTAACAGTGGTTTCTTTTGGTACTTCGGCACCAGAATTAATAGTTAACCTAATAGCTTCTTTTCAGGGGAGTGCGGATTTAGCTATTGGTAATATTATTGGTTCGAATATTTCTAATGTTTTGTTAATTTTAGGGATAGCAGCTGTTATTTATCCTTTGGCTATAAAAAAAGGTACGATTTGGAAAGAAATACCTTTTAATTTACTAGCAATTGTTGCTTTATGGCTGTTGATCAATGATAGATTAATAGATGCTGGCGGCTTAAGCTTATTAAGCAGAATAGATGGTGGTATTTTGTTATTGTTTTTTGTTATTTTTCTTTATTATACCTTTGGTATCAGTAAAGTAGAGGGTGAGGGTGAGGATGTAAAAAAACACAAAACATGGATGTCTATTTTGATGGTTATAGCTGGTATGTTAGCCTTGGCCTTTGGCGGTAAATGGATTGTTGATGGAGCAATAGTGATCGCACAATTTTTTGGCATGTCTGAAAGGTTAATTGGTTTAACCATTATTGCTATAGGTACTTCTTTGCCAGAATTAGCAGCAACTGCTGTGGCTGCTTGGAAACATAATTCAGATATCGCTATTGGTAATATTATTGGTTCAAATGTTTTTAATATTTTTTGGATATTAGGTTTGAGCTCCTTAGTTAAGCCTTTATTCTTTAACACTACTCTGAATATAGATATTTATGTCATGGGTATTGCCACAGTTATTTTGTTTTTATTTATGTTTGTTGGTAAGAAGAATATTTTACAACGCTGGCAAGGTGTTGTAATGCTGGGGCTGTATGTGGCCTATATAGTTTATTTAGCATTAAGAGGATAGTATGGAACAAGAAAATAAAAATGTACCCAAAGAGGACAATAATACCATGAACGATAGTCAGGTTGATGAAATAGCAAATCAAGTAGCGCAGGTTGATCTAGGAAAAGTAACTACCTCAGCGATAAAGACAGACGATATAGAAAGTAAAACACCTATTTGGCAGTGGATTATTTTAGCAGTGTTAATAATTGCCATAGCTGGAGTATTGTATTGGTATTTTTTTATGAAAAATAAAGATTCTGATACACCGCCAGTTGAAATAGTACCAGTAGAAGAAAATATAGATACAGAGGAAGAAATAGTAGTGTCGGATGATGATGTTTTGATTCCCGAGGGCTATGTTTTATTTGATAGTAAGTTACAAGCGGATGGTGAAGAGTTTGTATTTGATATTTCATTTTATTATCCAGAAAGATTTGATTATATCAAATCTGAAGTAAGAGGAGAATCATATTTATTTTGTCTAGGTAAAACAGAGGAAGGAGTAATTATAGAGGAGGGTGAGCCTGATTCAGTTGAAAATATCTGTCTTAAATCATTTAGTGATGAACAAGATATTGAAAGCTACATAAACACCCTTGATGAAGACATGGATGGCGATAATGTATCTTTTGATATCTTTCAGGCGGATAGTGGAAATTATGTTTTATTGGGTTGGGATGATAATATTAAATATAAATATTTTGGTTATAAAGTTGTTTCCGATATGATTTTTCAATTTCAAGCCGCAACAAATCATCAGTATGGTGATCTTGCAGAGGAAGAAAAAATAATCACTAAACAAAATTTAGCAGAAGAAGTGGGAATTTTATTTAATAGTATTCAAATTTATTCAGTTGATAATACAGAAGAAGTGATTATAGAAATAATTGATACCGACGGTGATGGTTTGACCGATGATGATGAGTTAGCTTGGGGGACTGACCCAAATAATCCAGATACTGATGGTGATGGTTATTTGGATGGTGAGGAAATAAGCAATGGCTATGATCCACTTGGTGAAGGATTGCTCGAGGGGTTAGTACCCATAGAACCACCGCCAGATTTACCAATAAATTCTCTAGCTACACCAGAAGAGACTTTATTAGTCTTTGCCGAGGCTTTTAATACTAGTGATGTTGATTTGTTAGTAACAACTTTAGCAGAAGACAATCCGGATTACCAAATGGCAGTAGATGATGGAGCTAGCTTGATTGAATTTATGCAAATTTATTTTGAAAATAAAACAGTTTCTTTTGAAATTATTTCATCAGTTGAAGGAGTAACGTCAGATATTTTAGAATTAGAAGTGCAGACCTTGCTTAATGATGAGTTTTTTCAACAAGATACTATGAAAATGATTAAAATAAGTGAAGAGTATAAAATTTTAGAATAAAAATATGGAATTACAACAAAACAATCAACCAGTTCAGCCCAATCTAGAACAAGTACCAGTGGCTCCATTACAGCCAAGTCAAACATCTCCGATTCAAGCAGAGCCGGCGCAGGTGCAACAACAACCAATGCCGACAGAGCCGAAGAAGAAATCTAAATTATGGCTTTGGATTATTTTGGTTATTATTTTAGTTTTAGTTGGTGTTGGTGGTTGGTTTTATTATGCAAAGGGTCAGGCAATGTTATTGGTCAAAGATATGGAGTGGAAATGGGGTGAGTTGAGTGATAATTATAAAATGACCTATGACGTTGATTTATCTATTGTTGATTTATCTATTGTTGACATTGAGCCAGAAGCGCAAAGGGAGTTGCTTGGAACAAGGCAAGGATTCAACATTGTATATGCAATGAATGGCTATAATGCCGTATCTGGTGATCAACTTGACGGTCAAACTGATTTAGCTGTTAATTTTAATAAACAGGATGTTACGGCTGCTATTAAGTATAAAAAAGTTGACGATGTAGTTTATCTACAGTTTTCTTTACCATCAGAGCTTAGCGAGTTTATACCCTTTGACTTGAGTGACACCTGGATAGCGATTGACCAGAGCTCTTTGGAAGAAAATGCTCTATATCCCACGATAGACGCTAGTGAATATCAGAACCATTTAAAAGGTTTAAATATTAAATTTAATAATTTTTTATTAACAGCTAAAGATCAAGGCTTGTTGGGCTTGAGTGATCCGCATGAAAGTAAAATTTCAGGGGAAGATAAGTTAAAGAAAATAAATTTTAGCTTAAAGCGAGATCGAGTTGAAGATTTTATTATGGCTGGTTTAGATAGTTTTGTTGAGCCAAATAAAATTGAAGAAGCTAAGCAAGGTTTTAATGAATTCAAAGAAACAAAAGCAGAGAATTGGTTAAATTTACAAGATTTTTTATCTAGTATTCAATTTAGTTTTTGGCTTAACACAGAGACCAGTTATATTTTTGGTTTTGAATTAAGCATTCAAGATTTTGAAATGAAGCAAGACGGTCAAGCTATCTATGATGTTAGCTTTAGCATTTCTCAGATGATGGAAAATATCGCAGCTCTTACAATCATTGCGCCAGAAAATGCGTTAAGTATTGAAGAATTGCAAGAAATGATAAGTAATTATATGCTAGGGATTCCTCCGGATGACTATGTCACAGGTCCAGTCGAGCAAATGAGAATAGACATAGATGCTTGTTTTCAAGTTAGTAAAGAATTGATGATGCCACAGGCGGGGATGCAGATATGCGATGGTCTAGAAGTTACTTGGCCTGTTTTACCAACTGGGTATCAATGGAGTGAGCATTTTTACTCTGATAGTATCACGAGTAATTATGAAGTTTGTTATTATAACGATGAGATGATTGGTATGACCTGCGGCCCAAGCTCTTGTTCTTACGAGAATTGTCAAGAAAATATAGAGACAGAATGTGATGTGACAGAGGGATGTATTGAAGATCCGGTTACTTTATTAGATATAGATAATGATGGTTTAACTCATCAAGAAGAATTGTTATTTGGTACTGATCCAAATAATCCAGATACTGACGGAGATGGCTATTTAGATGGTGAGGAAGTTAATAATGGTTATAATCCACTTGGTGATGGATTATTAGAAATATAGAATAAAAATATGGAAGAGCAACGAAATAATCAAGTGGTTCAACCTATTACAGAACAAACACTGCCGAATCAATTAACGCCAGTTTCAGTTCAACAACAAACGCCACCGCAGGTAATAGCGCCAGACACAATACCACCGAAGAAGAAATCTAAATTATGGCTTTGGATAATTTTAGTGGCACTTTTAATTTTACTTGGTGTTGGTGGTTGGTGGCTTTATAATCGAATTACTTTAGTTGCGATTGATGATTGTTGCCCCAGAGAAGAGGTAGAGGATATTTCACTGGATATTCCGGAAGGTTATCAATTATTTGATAGTAAGTTAGCTGAAGTGGATAATAGGGATCTAAGATTTGAGTTATCTTTTTATTATCCAGAAAATTTTATTTTTGATTCTTTGTCTAAGACCACCATTGAGCTCATCAGTGATCAGGAAAAAGATTTAGCAGTTCATTTAGTTTATTTAGATAATATAGAAGAATTTGATAGTATAATAACAAAATCTTTCGATGATAGTGGTGCAATTATCGGACAGGAAGATATTCATTTAGTGTATAATGGAGAGGAAGGTGTTTATTTAAGTTATGCAGAATTGGAGAAGGGTATAATATTTTTGATTTTAAGTGGCTATAGTGATGACGAAACAGTTGTAATAAATATTGCACGAACTTTTTTTAATAGTGTAAAAATAGATGATGATTTTAGACCAGAGCATAATAATAGCAATGATTATTTAGTTGCGCATAATCAAGCTAAATTGTCTCAATTAATTCCAACAATGATAATATGTCTTGACGACGAAGAAGTTATAAGTAAGCCTATAACTGGAAATTCAGTATGCACTAGTTTAGAAACAGTTTGGCCAGAACTTGCAGGAGAGTACTTGTGGAGTGATGTTTTTAGCAGTGATTTTATTACTGGTTATTGGGATTATTGTGCTTATCATTCTGTTTTTCCAGATGTTCAATGTGATCATACTGGTTGTAAAAAAAGTGAATGTGCAGAGTCTCTAGTGGATTCAGATAATGATGGTTTGTCTGATAAAAATGAAATTAATCTTTACCAAACAGATCCAAATAATCCAGATACTGACAGTGACGGATATTTAGATGGCGAGGAAGTTAATAATGGTTATAATCCATTAGGAGATGGTTTGTTAAATGCCTCAGAGATCATTGCTAACGAAACAGGCCAAGTAATTTTAGATAATTTATCTTATTTAATTAAACATGATGATACTTCTTTTATTAAGTTTAATTTTTTTGATGTCCCAAGTTTAGAGGGCAAGTTAGGCTCATCTGATAGTTTTCCTTTAAGTGATGGATTTTTTAGTGAAATGAACATTTCAGATCAAGTTGGTAACGTTGGCCTGAGTACAATGATGCATGTAAAGGAGCATGTAGATTTTATAGATAGTTATAATAATCTTTTTAGTCAATATGGTGGAGACGGTGGAGACGGTGGAATTGGAGGTATAAAGTTAAACTCTTATTATCCATTTGGTATGTTTATTATGTGGCCTAACGAGGATAGTGTCTGTGATTTTGAGCAGGGTGAATCGGCAATTAGGCAAGGATTAATAACTAGCGATGGCGATGTTTATTTTTTAGGAGCAGCTTGCGTTGATGAAGATCATCAAATATTAAAAGGCACTGGCTATACTTGGTTGCCGCAAATTTGGGAAGAATAATTTAAATTAATATACTTAAAAAACACCTCGCATTTGCGAGGTGTTTTTAGTTTGGGATATTTTATCGAATATAATTCAAAGGGTTTTTTCTAACTTCATTGATTCGTACTTCAAAATGAATATGAGGACCAGTTGACCAACCAGTAGAGCCGATTAAGGCAATAGTTTGTCCACGGCTGACTGATTCACCGGTTTTGACTAATAGGCTACTAGCATGAGCATACAGGGTTTTCATGCCATTACCATGGTTAATAACTACATTATAGCCATAGCCACGTGACCAGCCAGATCTTTCTACTTTGCCAGCTTCAGAGGCATAGATAGGGCTTCCGGTCTTATCACCAACATCTAAGCCAGAATGCCCCCAGTGATAATATTGAGTAATACGATGACTATTAACTGGCCATAATAATTTAGTGCCAATATCATTACTAGCAGGTGCTACAGTGTCATTGCTATAAACAGAAGCAACAGTTTTTGGTTTATATGAAGAGGTAACTTGAGTTGGTTTAATGCCATCAGGAATAAATAATAAATCACCAATTTTAATATCTGAGGCGTTAGCTAGTTTATTATTAGCAATAATTTTTTTAGCTTCAGTCTGATATTTTTTGGCAATACCCAAAACAGTATCACCAGATTTTACTTCATGATTAATACCAGAGTTTGGTAAGATATTTAATTTTTGTCCCGGACGAATGGTGCTACGCCAAGTTAGTTTATTTTCCCATAACAAAGTATTAACTGAGATGCCAAATTCTTCAGCGATTTTACCCAAGACATCTCCAGCTTGAACAGTATAAGTCACAATTTCTGAACGAATAATTTGTTTTGTTTCTTTTTCAGTTTCGGCATTGTCTAGACTTAATAATACTAAGCTTGGATCATCTAGAGGCAGGTCAGTATCTATTACATCAGCAGCAAAAGGAGTAGCTATTACAATTTCTTGAAGAGCTCCTTGTTCTTCTACGTAATTCCGAGCAATAGGGCTGGCATCAGTAATAGTGGCTGTTTCTTCTATTAATTCGCTCCAGCCTTCATCAGAACGCGTAATTAGACTAGGTAACAGACTTTTACTAGCATATTCATCAACATCATATGTTTTAGCAAAAATACTATTAGCGCTGACCACAAAAATAATAATTACAATGGTTAGGCCAGGTAAATATTTTTTAATAAAAGGTAGATAGTTTATTTTGTTGCGTAATAGATTTTTATAGTGTGACTTGCTTTTAAGGAACATTCTGTATATTGGCAAAACAATTGGCCAAAAGAAAAATTTGGCAGGTTTTATTATAATGATACCTAAAATACCAAACACAATAGCTAATGGTTTTTTTAAAGTAATAACTCCATCAATAATTTTGAGGGCTATTTTGGTCAGTGTTTTTTTGATGAAAATACTAATATATTTATTATCAATATTTAGATAGCTTTAACTATATTATAGAGTATAAAATAACAAAATGAAAGCTTTTTGTCAATGCTAAAGAGAATTAATAATTAGGGTTTTAGTTGATTTTTTACTGATTTTTTGGTAAAATTGGCCTATAATTATTTGATTTTTGTGATTTTATGAATACTGAATATCAACCGCAAAAGATAGAACAGAAATGGCAGAAGTTTTGGGAGGAGAATCAAACATTTGCCGCTTCGGAAGAGCTAGAAAAAGAAAAATTTTATGGCTTGATTGAGTTTCCTTATCCATCTGGTGATGGTTTACATACAGGACATTTACGTTCTAATACTGCTATGGATATTATTTGTCGTAAGCGTCGAAT
The DNA here is from genome assembly GCA_018653315.1 of bacterium. Taxonomy (GTDB): domain Bacteria; phylum Patescibacteriota; class Patescibacteriia; order UBA1558; family GWA2-36-10; genus JABIAL01. The sequence goes on along the minus strand of JABIAL010000009.1, from coordinate 12,037 downwards.
GGAAGGCAAACAAGTTTTATATCCAATTGGTTTTGACTCTTTTGGTTTACCAACAGAAAATTATGCGATCAAAAAAAATCGTCCACCTCAAGAACTGACTCAGGAAAATATTACTACTTTTACTCGACAGCTTAAAGAAGCGGGCTTTAGTTTTGATTGGAATAGATCTTTTTCTACTACTGATCCAGAATATTACAAATGGACTCAATGGATTTTTATCCAAATGTTCAAACATGATTTAGCTTATAAAACGGCAGAAACTATTAATTGGTGTACTTCTTGTAAGATTGGTTTGGCCAATGAAGAAGTAGTAAATGGAGTTTGTGAACGATGTGATGGTGAAGTGGTCAAAAAAGAAAAAGAGCAATGGATTTTAAGAATTACTAAATATGCTGATCGTTTAATTGATGATTTAGATCAAGTAGATTTTTTGGAACAAATAAAAACTCAACAGATAAATTGGATTGGTCGTAGTCAGGGAGCAGAGGTAGATTTTGAGATTCAAGGTGAAACAGAAAAATTAAGAGTTTTTACAACTAGACCAGACACTTTGTTTGGAGCAACTTTTATGGTTGTCGCTCCAGAGCATAAAATCTTAGAGAAATATAAGGATAAAATCACAAATTGGTCTGAAGTAGAGGATTATATAAAACAAGCTAAAAATAAAACAGACATAGAGCGATTAGACGCATCTAAAGATAAGACGGGCATTAAATTAGCTGGCTTAGAGGTTATAAATCCAGTAAATCAGGCTAAATTGCCTATTTTTGCAGCTGATTATGTTATGATGACTTATGGCACCGGAGCTATTATGGCCGTACCAGCACATGATCAACGAGATTGGGAGTTTGCTAAACAATTTGAATTACCAATTATTCCAGTAGTTTCAGGTAGTGACGTTACAGAAAAAGCTTTTGTAGAAATTGAGCAGGGTAAAATGATAAATTCAGGAGAGTTTGATGGAATGAGTTCAAAAGAATGCTCAGAAAAAATTACAGAATTTTTAGCTGAAAAAAGTTTAGGTAAATTTGCGACAAACTATAAATTACGTGATTGGATTTTTTCTCGTCAACGTTATTGGGGTGAGCCGATTCCAATGATTAATTGTCAGAAATGTGGTTGGCAAACAGTGCCAGAAGATCAGTTACCAGTTGAATTGCCAGATATTACAGATTTTCAGCCTACTGAGGACGGACAATCGCCGTTAGCAAAAGTGAGCGATTGGGTAAACACTATTTGTCCAAAATGTGGAGGAGAAGCTCAACGAGAAACAGATGTGATGCCAAATTGGGCAGGATCAAATTGGTATTTTATACGTTATGCTGATGTTAAAAATGATCAAGCCTTAGTAGATGCTGATAAAGCAAAATATTGGTTGCCAGTTGATTGGTATAATGGTGGCATGGAGCATACAACTTTACATCTTTTGTATTCTCGTTTTGTTTATAAATTTTTGTACGATATCAAAGCTGTGCCGCAAGAACTTGGTAGCGAGCCATACAAAAAAAGAACAGCTCACGGTATGATTTTAGGTGAAGGCGGAATCAAGATGTCAAAGTCAAAGGGCAATGTTATAAATCCTGATATTTATTTTGAAAAATATGGTGCTGATACCATTCGTTTGTATGAAATGTTTATGGGCCCTTTTGATCAATCGATTACTTGGGATGATCAAGGTGTAGTTGGTATTTATCGATTTTTAAATCGAGTTTGGGAATTAAAGAATAAAGTAACTAAAGCAGATGATGGTAAAGAAGCGGTTCAGCTTTTGAACCAGACGATTAAAAAAGTAGGTGATGATATTGAGAATACGCATTTTAATACGGCTGTTTCCCAACTAATGATTTTGGTCAAAGTTTTGGAAAAACAAGAAAGAATTTCTGAAAAAACTTGGCATGATTTTGTATTAATTTTGGCTCCATTTACACCACATATTGCAGAAGAAATGTGGAGTGTATTGGGCAATAAAAATACTTTGACTCATGAAAAATGGCCAGAGTATGATGAAAAACTCATTAAGTCAGAAAATAAAACTTTAGCTATTCAAATAAATGGTAAATTAAGAGATACGATAGATTTAGCAATAGATGCTGAAGATAGTGAAGAAATAAAACAGCAAGTTCTAAGTTTGCCTAAAATAATAAAAGCTTTAGACGGTAAAGAGGTCAAAAAATATATTCACATTAAAAATAAAATCATCAGCATTGTTGTTTAATTGATGACAAAAACAAAAATAAATGCAATTGTTAGGACAATTTAAGAAAATTCATTTTTCTAAAGGGCTTATTAGCTTATATTCAGGAAAGCTACTTTTAGAATTTGGTGGAAAAATTTTTGGTATTTTTTTCCCAATTTTTTTGTATCAGCAATATAAGGATATAAATTTAGTAGTCTTATATTTCATAATTGGATCTTTGGGTTATGCTCTCACGATGCAAATGGGCGCTAAGTTGATGACTAAAATAGGCATCAGAGCTAGTTTAATATTGTCTGTTTTTTTCCGTATTCCATATTTTGCTGCTTTTTATTTTTTCCCTAGCAATCCGGCTTTATACACAGCGATAGCTTTAGTGTCTACTATTATTATTCGTAATTTATTCTGGGTACCATTCCATACTGAAAGTGCTAAATTATCCGATAAGAAAACACGTGGCAAACAATTGAGTGTTATATTCTCAGCAGCTGCTCTATTAAGCATGGCTGCTCCTTTGTTGGCAGGGTTCATTTTAGAAAGATGGGATTTTGCGGTCATAGCTATTTTAGCAGGAGTATTATGCATAATATCCATTGTCCCACTGTGGTTTTTACCGCCAAGTAAAGAAGAATTTTCTTGGAGCTTTTTAGAGACTTGGAAATATTTTTTGCATCCTTTTAATCGGCGCATGGTTTTTGCTTATATGTCTGATGGCTTGGTTAATATAATCAATAGTGTTTTCTGGCCATTATTCATTTTTACTATTTTAGATGAACAGTATCAAGTCATGGGCTTGTTAACATCGGGGGTTATCTTAGTGGGTATTGTTTTACGCTTGTTTATTGGTAATCTATTGGATCGTTGGCAGAAATATAAATTGGTAAGAGTGGGAGTAGCCTTAAATGCTACGGCATGGTTTTTGAAGACGCTGGTTGTTTCTGGTTTGCATGTATTTTTGGTTTCTACTTATCATGCTTTTGCTTTAATTATCCTGAGAACCTCTTTGGATACCTTAGTTTATGAAAAAGCAGCAGACAGAGGTCACTATATAGATGAATATACAGTAATTAAAGAAATATCCATTAATATGGGCAGGGTTATTGGCTTAGCTGGTTTAATTATATTATTATTATTTTTACCAATGCAGGCTAGCTTTGTTGTCGCTGGGGTAGCAGTTTTATTTGTAAATTTATTACGTTAATGAGAGAAATAGAATTAAATCAGAAAAATCATTTAGCAGTTTTACGAGAAGCTGTTGATGTTTTAAATAATGGTGGGGTTATAATTTATCCTACAGAAACATCCTATGGCTTGGGAGCTAATTTTTTGGACAAGGAAGCGACGGAAAAAATTTATAAGATAAAAAAACGAGATGACAAGAAGGCATTACCAGTTATTGTGCCAGATTTAATGACGGCTACGACCTTGGTTGAGTTTCCACAACAAGCTCTAGGTCTAGCTAATGAGCATTGGCCAGGACCACTCACTTTGGTGTTGCCTTATCGTTATTGTCAGGCTAGTGTTTGTGATGATTATTTAGCCTTACGTGTTTCCAGTCATCCTTTTGTGACAGAGTTATTAAGAAATTTTGGAGCTGCTATCATTTCTACTTCGGCTAATATAGCTGGCTCTGATAATTGCTATACGGTTAAAGATGTAAGAGAGCAGTTTAAATATGCGGAATTTAAGCCAGACTTATTTATTAATTTTGGCAATTTGCCTATAAACAAACCATCTACTATTATTAAGATAGACGAAAATAATCATTTAGAAATTTTAAGACAAGGAGATTTAAAAATATGATATTAAAAAAATTATTATCCAGCTTTTTTCCTCACCACATGAAGCGACAGGTACGAGAGTTATTTGGGGCAACTATTTTGCTTAACTTAGCTTTAGCTTTAGTAATAATATTTGAGCCGATTTATTTGTATCAGATTGGCTATTCACTACAACAAATAATGTTGTTTTATTTGATAGTGTATGTTGCGTATTTAGTTTTAATGCCATTAGGCGGTAAGTTTTCTAGAAGTAAGGGCTATGAGCTTGGTTTATTTGTTGGCAGTGTATTTTATGCGCTCTTTTATATCACATTATTTTTTATAGCGATTTATCCATGGTTATTTTTTGTCGCTCCAATTATTTTTGCTTTGCAAAAAATGTTTTATTGGCCAGCTTATTATGCAGATTTTGCTAGATTTTCTGATGATCAAGAGGAGGGGAGAGAAATTAGTAGTTTTAACATCGCTATATCTTTGGTTTATATAGTTGGTACTGTAATAGCTGGTTTTATTATTACTACTTGGGGTTATGGAGCTTTGTTTTTTATTGCTTCATTAATATTTTTAGCATCTAATATTCCGACTTTAATTACCAGAGAAAATTTTAAACCCGGTAGTTTTAGTTATTGGGGTGCTTTTAAGATGATGTTTGATAAAAAAAACAGAAAAGCATTATTGGCCTATTTTGGTTTTGGTGAAGAGTTAGTAGTATTGGTTATTTGGCCAATTTTTATCTCCATAATTATTACAGATTTATTTAATCTTAGCATATTAGTATCGCTAGCAACTTTAGTTACCATGTTGGTTACTATGTATATAGGCAAATTAGTTGATTCCAAAAATAAACGATCTATTTTAGCTTTGGGCAGTTCTTTTTATTCCTTTGCTTGGTTTATGAGGCTTTTTGTCTTTAATCAGTTTGGGGTATTTTTCGTTGACACTATGTCTCGTTTAGCAAAAAATGTTATTGTCGTACCTTTGACGGCCATCACTTATGAAAGAGCGAAAAGTAAAAAAATCATGCAGACAATAGTATTTTTTGAAATGAGTCTAGTGATTGGTAAGTTAATAGCTATTATAATCATTTATGCCGCCTTATTTTTTGTGGCTGATGAAATAATAGCTTTTAAATTGACTTTTATTTTAGCGGGTTGTATGTCTTTATTGTATATGCTTTTGTAAAAATTTATGGATTTAGCTCAATTAAAATTTTTATTAAATCAATATAAATTGACTCCTAATAAAGTTAGGGGCCAAAATTTTTTGGTATCTGATCAAGTTTTGAATAAAATTATTGATACTGCTAAATTAGAAGAAGATGAGCTAGTTTTAGAGGTTGGACCAGGGCTCGGTGCTTTGACTCAAGAATTAGTCAAAAAAGTTGATCAGGTAGTTAGTTTTGAGGTGGATAAGAATTTTGCTAAATTGTTAAGAAAATTGGAAAATATTAACAAAAATTTACAGATTGAATGGCAGGATATTCTGTCTTTGACTGATCAGCAGTGGCAAAATACATTATTTAAATATCAAACTGAAGAGTATAAAGTGGTGGCTAATATCCCTTATTATTTAACTAGTAAGTTAATTAATAAGTTTGTTTCTGCTAAACGTAAACCACAATCAATGACGCTTTTGATTCAAAATGAAGTAGCCGAAAGAATAGTAACTAAAAATAATAAGCATAGCTTATTGTCATTGGCGGTGGCTTTTTATGCTCGAGCACAGTTAATTGATTTTGTGGCTAAAGATAATTTTTATCCAATACCAAAGGTGAATTCAGCAATTTTATATATTGATCAAATTAAAGATTGGCCATATCAAGTAGATGAATCAAGGGCTTGGCAATTAGTGCATCATGGCTTTGCTGCTAAGCGTAAAAAATTAATCAATAATTTATTAAGCGATAAAAGTATAGTTAAAGAACAACTGGTCGCTATTTTTGATAAGATTAAGTTAGATAAAAATATTAGAGCAGAGGACTTATCAGTACAGAATTGGATAGAGTTAACGCAAAATTTAATTTAACAATAATAATCATTTAGAACAATCCGATATTCTTTTTTGTCCAGAGCGGATTGTTTTTCATTTTTTGTAAATTTATGTTATAATAAATACAAATAATTCTATATCACATGGCTAAAAATCCATACAAAATAAAAGATCAAGCAAGTCAAAATTTTAAGGCTAATTTTCCTGATAATCAGGAAGCTAATTTAGGCACAATAAAGAGGCAAAGTATTTTGAAGAATAAAATATTTTGGCCTTTTTTGATTTTGATTGTAGGGATTGTTTTTGTTGGAATTTGGTATATTAAGAGTCAAGTTTTAGAAAAATCTTTAGCTTTAGATATTCCAGATTATGTACAAGAACAAATTCTGCTTGGCAATGAAGATAGTGCTAAAACAATTGAAGAATTAAAAAACAGCGATATAGATCAAGACGGTTTGACTGATTATCAAGAAATTTATCAGTACCGTACTAGCATGTTTTTGGTTGATACAGATAGCGATGGCTACACAGATTCAGAAGAGGTCACCACTGGTAACGATCCATTGTGTCCGGCTGGGCAAAATTGTAATTTATTGCATTTAATTACGCCACAGACTGAAATTGCTAAAATAGTAGAAGAGGTAGCTTTGGACCCGAATATGACAATTCAAGAAGCAGCATTGTTAGAATTTAGGCAATTTTTGGTAGAAAATGGTATGACCCAAGAAGAGGTGGATTCTTTGAATGACGATAATTTGTTGTTTATTTTTGAAATCATGAATGACAGTGAATTAGGTCAGGCTTATGAAAATAGTGAAGTCACAGCAGAAAAAGTAAGAGACTTTTTATTAGCTCAACCAGGTGTGGACGTAGATGATGTTAATGCTTTAAGCGAGGAAGAATTATTAGAAATTAGAGACAGTTTGATTCCGATCGAGCTGTAATTGTTTAAAATATAATTTTATTTTTATTAAATGGATAATGTCTAAGAGGATGAAGAATCACAAAAAAGTAATCTTAAGCTTATTATTAGCTATAATGGTGGTCGGACCATTAGTTTTAGCAACGCCAAAACCAGTGCAGGCTTTTTCTCCAGGAGTAGTAGCGGTAAATGCTGGTAAATGGGTATGGGAAAAGGTTGAGACTATTTATAATGTATTACAGAAACGTATAGGTAGCACAGTAATTAATAATACTTTTCGGATGTATGCTAATAAATTGGCTTATAGTATCGCTAGTGGTATTGCCGAGGGCGCCTCAGGCAAAAAAGCTCTATTTAGAATGGACTCCATCAAAGATTCATTTACTGATGCTAAGGAAGCGGCTATTGGGGAATTTATAGGTACCTTATCTGAGACTGCCTTCAAGGATTTGGGTTTTAATTTGTGTGATCCTTCTATTGAAGTTAAATTAACCCTAACCTTGGGCTTAATAGACAGTAAAGCACCTCCAGGACCAAAATGTAATTGGCGTGATGTAGAAAAAAAATGGAAAGAATTTAATAGTAAGGTTGCAGGAGGTGATTGGAATGATTTTATTAAATTAAAATTAGACGGTAAACGGGCTAGTGACAAGGACTGGACTGATTTCTGGTCTTCATTTGATACTAGTAATAGTGACTTAGGTGTTGCTGGGAGATTATATGAGGAGCTAGCAAAAAAAGAAGCAGAAAATGCTAGGATAGAAGAAATGAATCTTGTTGAATGTCGAGGCTTTAAAGATGTTAGCTCACCTATCGCTGGTCGGGTTAAGACACATTGTATGGAAGTGATGCATATTAAGGGTGAGATGTGGGATCAGATGATGAATGCCGAGGCATTAGAAAAAGCTAGAATATCAAAAGAAGATAAGGTAAAATTAGGAGATATTTTAAAAGATGCTGGCAATTTATTTATGAACACCTTGTCTTCTAAGATGTTAAAGCATGCCTTAAAATGGGGTAATGAGCAATTAGCCGGTATTAATCAAAAAAGTAGCAGTGATGATGATGGTTTTCGTGATGGTTTATTAGCTCAACTTCAAGGTGAAGTAGATCTTACTAGACCCGTTAGAGGGGCAGATGTTTATCGTGATTTATTAACTGTAAATTTTCAGGAGGTAGAAAATTTTAATCTACTAGAAAATTTTGTTATCTGTCCTGATCAAGAAGATTATCGTCATCCAGACAATTGTGTGATGTCATCTGAATTTCTACAAGTATTAGCTCAGAAAAAAACTGTTACTCAATTAATAGATGAAGGTTTATTAGATCCAAAAACAGCGTTTATTGGCCCTAGTCATACTAGTAATAATTCAGATAAATGTTACCGTGATGGTTTTTGTCATCATAATTTAGTTAAACTAAGAAAAGCAGGTATCGTTCCTATTGGCTGGGAATTAGCTGCTAAAAAAAGCCCAGCAGGCACAGCTGTAACATTAGGTGAATTAATTGCCTGTTTTGAGGACGATGGTGATTGTCCTTATACCGCCAATAATCCGTATTTACATTTAGTAGATCCAAACTGGGTATTAAAAAATCCACCAGCTCGTTGTAATGCCTTGGTGTATTCCCAAGTTTTAGAATCAAGTGAAAGTGATACTAGACAAGAGTATTGTGCTGATGTGCAGACTTGTTTACGAGAGGACGATGAAGGTAATTGTTTAACTGGACAATACGGTTATTGTACTCGTTCAGAAAATGTTTGGCGTTTAGATGCAGACATGTGTGCTGATGACGAGCTTTATTCAGGTTGCTTGACTTTTGCTGGATCTGGCGACACAGCTTCTTATTTAGAAGATAGTTTAGAATATTGTACCGCAGATGACACTGGCTGTCAGCGTTATTCACAAGAAAAAGATGCTAATAATAATTGGGTCTTAGAAGAAGATATGACTATTGCATCAGCTTCAAACGACATTGATTTGTTTTTAAACGATCGAGCTAGTGATTGTCCTTCAGATAGGAAAGATTGCCATGAGTATATTGTGATGGCTGCTAACCGGGGGCTAAATTTATTAGCTAATGGTAATTTTGAATATTTTGCTGGTAATGTTGATGATGGTGCGGATGAGTCAGCAATTTTTGGTTGGAATTTAGGTGGCATTGGTATTAATCAAATAGTTAGTGATGCTTATCGTGGTTCAACGGCCTTGTTATTTGATCAAGCTATTAGCGCATCCATTGAAACTGGCGTGCCTTTAAAAAACAGGGCTTTTATGTTTAGTTTTTATGGAAAAGTTTCAGCAGATGAGCCAATCACCTTAAGCATGTCGGCTTTTGGGGATACTTACACGCATGATCTTGATGTTAGCACTGAATGGGATCGTTATCAGATTGCATATACTTTTGCTGATGATGTAATTGATTCATCTGTACAGGTATCTATTGCTGGTGTTGACGGACAGTTAATTATTGATGCTTTACAGGTAGAAGAAATAACAAGCTCTAAAACTAATGCATCATATTATTCTGATTATGGCCAAGGAGGACGTATTTTTATGGGTGAAGAACGTAATATGTGTTGGGCCGAAGAAGTTGATTGTCAGGGCTATACACCAGTAAACAATGATCCAATGGTACCAGCTATTATTAGTGCTGATGATTTGTGTCCAATAGAATGTGTTGGCTACAGTAGCTTTGCGCAAAGTCCCAATGATTTTGATTTGATAGAGGGTAATAATTTAACAGAATATTATAATTTTATACCTGAGACAGCTTTAAGTTGTCCTAGCACCCAAATTGGTTGTGAAGAATTTACTAATCTTGATGAATTAGCCGATGGTGGTGAAGCTAAAGAATATTATAGTTATTTACGACAATGTGTTCAGATGGATAATCCGGATACTGCTACTTATTATACTTGGGAGGGCAGTGATGTGTCTGGTTATCAGCTAAAAACATGGACAACTTTAAAGAGTCAGCTAGATAATGCGCCTTGTACTAATGTTAATCCAACTGATCCAGATGGTAATAACACATGTGCCGATGTAGCTTTTTCTGAATTAAATGATCCGTCGTTTGAAGTAGCCGCCTGTGGTGATGAGACTAATGATGTTTGGGATGATCCAGTGTTTAATCCAAACTGTCGAGAATTTTTTGACATAGATGGTTTTTCTCATTTTCGTTTACAGGATAAAATAATTTACGCTTCTAATGATTGTCATCCATATCGTAGGTCAACAACTGGCCAAGAATACCAAGCCATTCCTTCTTTGAGTTATTCTTGCCAGGCTGAATATAATGGCTGTCGTTGGTATGCTGGTGAAACAGATAATAATTTACATCAAGTATTTTTAGATAATTTTGAGAATGGAGTCTATAGCCCATGGCAAGGAACCCTTGATTTATCAAATGAGTCCTTAGCTAATAATGGGCACTCTATTAAGATTTCTGCTAGTACAAACATTGAACGTCCTTTGGCTAATTTACAAAATAATAAAGCATTTACCTTGTCTTGGTGGATGAAGGCTACTGGTAATTTAAATAGCGTCACGGCGCAGTTAAATGATGGGGTTATTGATTACCCTATTGATAGTGTAGGCCCAATAGGTGCTAATGATTGGCGACATTATCAAATAGCTTCAACAGATGCTTTTGATATAGGCGTTATTGAAGATGCGGTTTTGCGTTTAGAATTTGTTGGAGTTGGCGACATTTTCTTGGATAATATTATCTTAAAAGAAGTGAATAATGATATAAGCTTAGTTAAAGAATCTTGGAATACACCAGCTTCTTGTGATGATCCCTTTGAAGGAGCTTATCTAGGCTGTCAGGCTTACATAGATACTAATGGTAATGATTATACATTGAAGTCATTTTCTAGTCTTTGTCGAGAGCAGTCTATTGGTTGTAGGGCCGTAATTGATACACATAATTCAAGTTATCCTTTTGCGGAAATATTTAATATAGGTGATTATTCCAAACTTACTATTCCAGCAGATGAGGTTGAATATTTAGTGCCTAATGTTGAAGAATATTGTCCGGCTGCTTATAAGGGTTGTAGCGCCTTGGGCTTACCACAAGTTGATCAAACGAATAATGCTATTATGTCTTATAGCACTGTTTATAAAATAAACGATCCAGATAATTATGATCAGAGTTTATGTGATTCAGATGATCTTTACTGCCAAGCATATAATTCATCAAAAGGTTTATATTATTTTAAGGATCCTGGCACCAAGGCCTGTACTTATCAAAAAAACGTTAATATTGCCAATACTATCTATGATGGTTGGTTTAAGACGGGAACCTTAGATGATAACCCACCAATGGGCTGTAGCGATGTAGATGGAGCGTTTGATGAGACTGATCTTGTTTTACCAACAGCAGATCTATGGGCTGCTAATTGTCCAGAAGAGGCAAATTTATGTACAGAATTTAAAGATCCTTTAGATCCAAGGGGTTGTGACATAGATTTAGCCCTAGAAGATGAAGAGTGTGCTGTTTTACCTGATACATATATTAATCAAACAGAATGTGAAAATGCTCGTGAAGTTTGGCTTCAGTCTTGTAGGTCTTATTATTATAAGAATAACGATAAAATAGATACAGCAAGTTGTAATGGTCAATTTGATCAAAATAGTGGCTGCACTTTATTATATGAAACTAATAATTGGAATGGACCGCATACAGAAGTAACATTAGAATACAATGCTAGTAGTACTTATAATGATAATATTGTGACTGATGGCCCAGTTAGTCCGGTTGTTGATCCTGCTGGAGATTCAAATGTTTTGGTTAAAGTAAGAAAAGACAGGCAATGTTCTGAGTGGTTAGCTTGTAAATCATCAACTGCTGTATTTGATGAAAAATCTTCATCGTATAAAGTAATTTGTGATGCTGTGGATAGTTGCGTTGAACATTCCGCATCTAACAATATCACAAAATGTGCAAAATGGGCTGATCCATTACTTCCAGCCAATATTGTTCCATTTGATGATGTCGTTTATCAAGATAGGCAGGAGGATGCTAATCATATAGCATGGCATGACCAAGATTATTTAGGATATTCTATTCTAGGAATGGTACCAATACAAACATTGGTTACTTATGACTTTAGTATAGATCCTGATCCAGATGTAAAAGACTTACGTT